>DASUIJ010000159.1:0-2608 GCA_036279815.1 Phenylobacterium sp.
CCGGCCAGCTGGCTGGCGCCGCCGGTCAGGAC
The DNA here is from genome assembly GCA_036279815.1 of Phenylobacterium sp. Taxonomy (GTDB): domain Bacteria; phylum Pseudomonadota; class Alphaproteobacteria; order Caulobacterales; family Caulobacteraceae; genus Phenylobacterium. Next base: position 33 of record DASUIJ010000159.1, read on the forward strand.
CAGGCCCGCGCCCGGCTCGACCGGCGCGCCCGAGGCCTTCAGGCGGTCACGCAGCAGCTCCAGGGTCTCCTCGACCCGCGGCGCGATGATGCCCTTCAGCAGCGAACGCGGCGCGATCACCGGGCCTGCGCCCGGATCGTCCCCGCGCGGCGGCGCCTCGATCATTTCGCGGTCCTCGTTGGCCGAGGCGATGGCGGAGCCGTGCAGGGTCTTGATCCGCTCGGCGCCGGCGATCGAGGTCGACAGGCCGCGGGCGATGTCGGCGGTGACATGGTGGCCGCCCACCGGCACGGTCTCGACATGCACCAGGCTGCCGCCCGAGAACACGGCCGCCGAGGTGGAGCCGCCGCCCATGTCGATGCAGACCGAGCCCAGGTCCATCTCGTCTTCTTCCAGGGCGGCCAGGGCCGAGACGAAGGGCGCGGCGACCACGCCCTCGAACTGCAGGTGCGCGCGCTCGACGCAGGCGCCCAGGGTCTGGAACACCGCCTCGGAAACCGACACCACCAGGAGCTCGACGGTCAGGGAGCGGCCGAACATGGCGCGGGGATCGCGCACGCCGGTCTGGCCGTCCACGGCCCAGGCCACCGGCAGGATGTGGGCCGCACGGCGACCGGGAAGCTTGATCTGTCCCAGCGCCGCCTGGATGGCGCGCACCAGGTCGGCGTCGGTGATGGGACGCGCGCCCAGCGAGACTCGGCCGCCGACCCGGTGGCTGGTCAGCTGGCCGCCGGCCGTGCAGACGGTCACGCCCTGCACCTGGACGCCCGCCACGTTCTCGGCCCGCTCCACCGCCTGGGCGATGGCTTCGGACGCCTCGTCCAGGTTGACGATCGCCCCGCCCCGCACGCCGCGCGACTGCACGTAGCCGACGCCGGCCGTGGTCAGGGTGCGGTCAGCCTTGCGGACGCCGTCGGGCTTCAGGATGAAGCAGGCGACCTTGGACGCGCCCAGGTCCACGGCGGCGACCACCGGCTGGCGTCCGAGCGCGGCCTTCAGGCCGTCGCGATTTTCTCTTCTGGTCTCTACCCGCGTCGCCAATTCCCGGCCCCTATCCCTGAACGCCATTTGCGACGAGCTGCCCCGGCAGGACCCCGTCGCGCGGGCGAACCGCCACCACCGCCGGATCGCGCAGGTCGACCCGTTCGAAACCTATCTCCAGGATCCGCGACTTCTGATCGAGCTGCTCGAGCTGGATCAGGGCCGCCTCCTCCCCGGTCGCCGGTAGCTGCACCAGGCTGCCGTCCTTGAGCCGCAGGTCCCAGCGCCGGCCATCGACCCGAACCAGGGCCTCCAGCCGCTCCATCAGCCGCGGACGCTGGGCCACCGCCGCCAGGATCTGGGCGGCGTTCTCATTGGCGCCGTCGCCCACGATCAGCGGCAGGGCGGCGAAGCGGCGTGCGTCGGCCTCCGGGATGATCTGGCCGCGGTCGTCGATCACATGGCTGCGCCCGGCATGCTGCCAGACCGCCATCTGCCGGCGCTCCTCGACCTGGAGCACCAGGGTGTCGGGCAGCAGCCGGACGACGCGGACGTCCTTCACCCAGCCCACGGCCTGGATGCGCTGGCGAAGGCTCTCGAGGTCCAGGCCCAGCAAGGGCTGGTCCTTGTAGACGCCGGCGGCCTTCAGGATATCGGCGGTGGCGAGGGGCGAGGCGCCCTGCACTCTCACGGCCTTGAGCTTGAAGCCGAACGTCGCGAACTGGCTGCCCACGGCGGCGTTGATCGCGCCCGAGGCCTTCTCGGCGCGGCCGCCGGTGGCCAGGGTGGCGATCAGGGCGACGGACAGCACGCCGGCGGCGGCCAGAAGGGCGTGATGAGGAGCCAGGCCGACCCCTTGGGCGGCGCGAAGCTTGGCGGGAGCATATGCGGCGGCGTTCCGCGACTTGGCGGAGCCGCGAGTTTTGGAGCTAGGGGGCGCTTTGGCCCGGGGTTTCGCCGAGACGCGCGATCCCCCCCGCATTGCCGCGGGCATAAGCGTCCTCCGTGATCCAAAGCACCAGTTGGTCGAACGTCACGCCCTGCAAAGCCGCCTGTTCGGGAACGAGCGAGGTCGGCGTCATGCCGGGCTGTGTGTTGACCTCCAGAAGGACCAGAATGTCGTTAACGTCGTCATAACGAAGGTCGCTGCGGGTGACCCCTCGGCATCCCAGCGCCGCGTGCGCGCGCTCGGACAGGCCCTTAGCTTTTTCAAACACATGGGGAGGAACACGAGCCGGAAGAACGTGCTGGGAACCCCCTTCGGAGTACTTGGCCTCGTAGTCATAAAATCCTGTGGACGGCAGGATTTCGGTAACCGTCATCGCCTTGCCCGCCATCACCCCCACGGCCAGCTCCAGGCCGCGGATATATGGCTCGACCATCACCTCCTCGCCATAGGTCCAGCTCGGGTCGGCGAGGCTCTGGGGCGGGCGGTTGGCGCCCTCGTGGACGATGAACACGCCCACCGACGAGCCCTCGGCGTTGGGCTTCACCACATAGGGCGGCGCCATCACGTGGTCGGCGGCCGCCTCGAAGCGGTTGAACAACCCGCCGCCGGGCACCGTCACCCCGGCCGCGGCCAGCACGGCCTTGGC
>DASUIJ010000160.1:0-2769 GCA_036279815.1 Phenylobacterium sp.
TGATAGGTCTCGCCGCGGATCACCGTGCCCAGGGCCACATAGCCGTCATAGCGCACGCCGGCCGGGCGGTGGCCGGCCTCCTCCGCATGGGCGATGGCGCCGGGGATCTCCAGCGCTCCGGGCACGCTCACGACGTCGTACTCCGCGTCGTGGGCGGTGATGATGTCGGCGGCGCCCTTCAAGAGTTCGTCGGCCAGATCATCATAGAAGCGCGCCTCGACGATGAGGATGCGGATCTTGTCTTCGAGCATTGGTCGTTTCCTGTTCGAAGCGACCCTTTAGGCCGTTTCGCGCCAGCGGGCGAGATAGCGCGCCAGCATGTCGATCTCGAGATTCACCCGGGAGCCGACCTTGAGCCCTCCCAGCGTGGTCACATCCCAGGTGTGCGGGATCAGGTTCACGCCGAACACGTCGTCCTCCACCTCGTTGACGGTCAGCGACACGCCCTCGACGGTGATCGACCCCTTGGGCGCGATGAAGCGGTGCAGCGGCCTGGGAACGCGAACCCTCACCCGATGGGATCCGCCCTCGCTCTCGATGGACAGCACCTCCCCCACCCCGTCCACGTGGCCCGAGACGATATGGCCGCCCAGTTCGTCGCCGACCCGCGCCGCGCGCTCCAGGTTGACCGGACGGCCTTCCTTCCAGTCGCCCAGGGTGGTCAGGGACAGGGTCTCGCCCGAGATCTCCACGGCGAACCAGCCCTCGCCCTTCTCCACCACGGTCAGGCAGCAGCCCGCGTGGCTGATCGAAGCGCCCAGGTCGACCGTGGAGAGGTCGAACTTCGTCTCGATCTCGAACCTGAGGTCGCGGTTGGTTTCGCGGACGGCGCGGACGCGGCCCACATCGGTGACAATGCCGGTGAACATTCAGATCCTCTCGTAACGCTCCCACAGGTCGTCACCGACCGGGCGGACGTCAAGGCGGCGCAGCTTCGGCGCATCGGAAAGCGCCGCCAGCGCCAGCGGGCCGATTCCCGGCCGCCCCTCTCCGCCAATGACGATGGGGGCGCGGAACCACTCCAGGGCGTCCACCAGGCCGCCGCGAAGGAAGCTCGCCGCCACCTGACCGCCGCCCTCGACGAACAGCCGCGACAGGCCCTCCGCGGCCAGGGCGGCCACGACGTCGCGCAGGTCGGGCCGCTGGCCGTCGGTCGCGGCGACCTGCAGGACCCTGACTCCGGCGTCGGTGAGCCGCCGCTCCGGCGGGGTGGTGGAAACCAGGTAGGTGGGAATGTCGCGGGCCGTCGCGACCAGCTTGCAGCCGCCGGGAAGCCTTTGCCGGCTGTCCAGCACGACCCGCGCCGGCTGCGGGGCCGTGTAGTCCTGCAATCGAACCGTCAACTCGGGATCGTCGGCCAGCGCCGTCTCGACGCCGACCAGCACCGCGTCGTGCCCGGCCCGCAGCCGGTGCACCGCCTCGCGCGCCTCAGGTCCGGTGATCCAGCGGCTTTCGCCTGCGGCGGTCGCGATCCGGCCGTCCAGGGAGGTGGCGAGCTTCAGGGTGACGCGGCTAGCGCTCATCCTCGCCCGTTTCGCTCAACCCCTCTTCGCCCAGGAAAGTGGCGAATTCGCCGGCCTCGCGGAAGTCGCGATAGACCGAGGCGTAGCGGACATAGGCGACGTCATCGAGCTCCTTGAGCTGCTGCATCACCAGCCCGCCCACCACGGAGGAGGAAAGCTCGGTCTCCCCCATGCTCTCGAGCTCGCGGACGATGGTCGAGATCATCCGCTCGATCCGCTCCGGCTCGATGGGCCGCTTGCGGGTGGCGATGGCGATCGAGCGCGCCAGCTTGTCGCGATCGAAGGGCGCGCGCCGGCCCGACCGCTTCAGGATGGTGAGCTCGCGAAGCTGCACCCGCTCGAAGGTGGTGAAACGTCCCCCGCACTCGGGGCAAAGGCGCCGACGACGGATGGCCGCGCCGTCTTCCGACGGGCGGCTGTCCTTCACCTGACTTTCGGCGTGACCACAGAACGGGCAGCGCATGATCTAGCCTTCCGTGGCCAATCCTACCGCTATTAGTAGGATTAGCTGTAGATCGGGAAGCGTTTCGTCAAGGCCAGGACCTCGCCTTTGACCTTGGCTTCGACCGCGGAGTTGTCGCCGCCGGCCGAAACGCCGTCCAGGACCTCGCCGATCCACTGCCCCACCTGGCGGAATTCGCCCGGGCCGAAGCCGCGGGTGGTGCCCGCCGGAGTGCCGACCCGCAGGCCGGAGGTCTGCATCGGCGGAAGCGGGTCGAAGGGGATGCCGTTCTTGTTGGTGGTGATCCCGGCGCGCTCCAGGGCGATTTCGGCGTCGGCGCCCGACACGTTCTTGGGCGTCAGGTCCACCAGCATCAGGTGGCTGTCGGTGCCGTTGGAGACGATCTTGAACCCGGCCGACTGTAGGCTGTCGGCCAGGGCGCGGGCGTTGTCGATCACCTGGCGGGCGTAGAGCTTGAACTCCGGCCGCAGCGCCTCGCCGAACGCCACCGCCTTGGCGGCGATCACGTGCATCAGCGGACCGCCCTGCAGGCCCGGGAAGACGGCGCTGTCGATCTTCTTGGCCAGCTTCTTGTCGTTGGTCAGGATCATGCCGCCACGGGGTCCGCGCAGGGTCTTGTGGGTGGTGGTGGTGACGATGTGAGCGTGGGGGAACGGGTTCGGATAGGCCCCGCCGGCCACCAGGCCCGCATAGTGGGCGATGTCGACCATCAGCAGGGCGCCGACGCTGTCGGCGATCTCGCGGAAGCGGCCGAAGTCGATGTGGCGCGAATAGGCCGAGCCG
>DASUIJ010000161.1:0-5469 GCA_036279815.1 Phenylobacterium sp.
GTAATAGCTCATCCGCAGATTGTCGGGACCGGGGATGAGTTCGATCTGGTGGCGGCCGGCGTCGATGTTCCAGCCCGCATTGGCGGCGAGGTTCAGGGCCAGGACCCTGGCCTCCCAGTCCGCATGGAACACGGGCTCGTCGACCTCGGGCGCGATCGGCCCCAGGCCATGCATGCCGCCCATGTCGTGGACGCCGTTCATAGCCGGGTGACCCCGACCATGGAGTCGCGGGTGACCAGGTCGGCCAGGGCGTCCTCGGCCAGGCCCTCCGTTCCGGCCGGCCGCTCGGGCAGGACCAGGTAGCGGACCTCGGCGGTGGAGTCCCAGACCCGGATCTCCATGTCCTCCGGCAGGATCGTGCCGAACTCGGCCATCACGCCTCGCGGGTCGATCACCGCCCGGCTGCGATAGGGCGAGGACTTGTACCAGACCGGCGGCAGGCCCAGCACCGGCCAGGGGTAGCAGGAGCAAAGGGTGCAGACGACGAGGTTGTGAACCTGCGGCGTGTTCTCCACCACCACCATGTGCTCGCCCTGGCGGCCCTCGTAGTCGAGCTCGGCGATGGCGGCGGTGGCGTCGCTCATCAGCCGCGCCTTGTAGGCCGGGTCGGTCCAGGCCCGGGCGACCACGCGGGCGCCGTTCCGGGGTCCGACCTTGTGCTCGTAGGTCTCGATGATCGCGTCGAGCGCGGCCGGGTCCACCAGCCCCTTCTCGACCAACAGGCTCTCCAGCGCCTTCACCCGCAGCGCCATGTCGGAGGGCGGATCCTGGCCCTCGCCGTCGTGGTGATGATGATGGCCTTCGTGGTCGTGGGCCATGGCGCTACAGCGCCGCCTCGACCGCCTGGGTCAGTTCGTCGTTCTGCGGCTCGGTGCGGGGCCCGAAGGCGCGGATCAGCTTGCCGTCCTTGCCGACCAGCAGCTTGTGGAAGTTCCAGGCCGGATCGGCGGGCTCGCCCAGGGTCTCCAGCGCCCATTTGTAGAACGGGTGCGCCGTGTCGCCCTTCACGTCTTCCTTGGAGGTCAGCGGAAAGTCGATGTTGAAGCGGGTCTCGCAGAAGTCCTTGATCTCCGCCTCGGTCCCCGGCTCCTGGCCCATGAACTGATTGCAGGGCACGCCCAGCACCACCAGGCCCTTGTCCTTGTAGTCGGTGTAGAGCTTTTCCAGCCCGTCGTATTGCGGGGTCAGGCCGCACTTGGAGGCGGTGTTCACCACCAGCACGACCTTGTCCTTGTAGGTGGTCAGGGGCAGCGGCGCGCCGTCGATGGTCTTGAACGCGAAGTCATAGGCGGTGGTCATGGCGGCGGTCCTCATCCCGGATTGGGGCGGAGGCTAGCGCCATTGGCGGGCGGGCTCAATTCGAACCCGCTCAGCCCGCTTCCAGCGCCTGTTCCACCGCCAGGCCAAGGTCGAGGGCCCTGGCGGCTTCCTCGGGGGTGACGATGGGCCGGGGGGCCTCGCCGCGCACGCAGGCCAGGAAGGCGGCGACGCTGGCGCCCAGGGGGTCCTTGGCGCCGGGGGTGTCGGCGAAGTCGGGGTTCAGGGCGAAGCCGGTGGTGTTGCGGAACTCCCGGGTCAGGAAGTCGATCTCCAGCTCGCCGGAGGGGTAGACCAGCTTCATGGTCCGCTTGCGGGCCTCGGCCATCCGCGAGGCGTCGAAAACAGCCGTGAATCCGTTGTCGAAGGTGACCTCGGCGCGAGCCTGGTCCCAGCCGCCGCTGTAGGCCTGGACCCCCTCGCCTTCCGCGGCCAGGGGCGAGGCGGTGGAGAGCGCCAGGGCCAGGTCGAGGTCGTGGATCATCAGGTCGAGGACCACCGAGACGTCGAGGCTGCGCTCGGATTCCGGTCCGTGGCGCACCGCCTCCAGCCGCAGGGGTTGCTCGGGGATGTCGAACAGGCCGATGGCCTGAAACACCACCCGCTCCTGGTGGCCGCAGGCGACGACCAGCTTGCGCCGGGCCGCCTCGTCGATGATGCGGTCGGCGTCACGCAGGCTGACGGCGATCGGCTTTTCCACATAGATCGGTTTGCCGGCCTGGAGCGCGGCCACAGCGCCGTCGGCGTGATGGATGGCCGGCGAGGCCACAGTGACCACGTCGACCGCCTCGAGGAACGCCGCCAGGTCGCTGAAGCCCTGGCCGCCATGGCGCTCGGCCACCGCCTGGGCGCGCTCGATATGGGGATCGAACACCGCGGCCAGTCGGCTTCCGGGCAGGGTGGCGTACTGGCGGGAATGATAACCGCCGAACACGCCTGCCCCGATCACGCCGCCCCGCAAGCCCGCCGCCATGAGTCGCTCCGATAAATCTTCGCGGCCCGCCTAGCATCCGGCGGCCCTCGACGCCACCTGACCCAGGAGTTAAACAGCCGTTTGAGCGCCTCTTACGGCGTAAGGGATAAGGAAAACGACCATGACCACCTCGCGCGAAATCCGCCTCAAGAGCCGTCCGGTCGGCCTGCCCACCGCCACGAATTTCGAGCTGGCCAGCGTCGATCTGCCCGCGCCCGGCCCGGGCGAGGTCCAGGTGCGCAACACCTGGATGACGGTCGATCCCTACATGCGCGGCCGCATGAACGACGTGAAGAGCTACGTGCCGCCGTTCCAGTTGGGCGAAGTGCTGCAGGGCGGCGCCGTGGGCGAGGTGATCGCCTCCAACGACCCGTCCCTGAAGGTCGGCGACCTGGTGCAGTCCAACAACGGCTGGCGCGAGGCGTTCAATTCGCCCGCCGCCGGGGTGCAGAAGCTGGACCTGCACGGCCTGCCGCCCGAGGCGTTCCTGGGCGTGGCGGGGATGCCGGGCCTGACCGCCTATGCCGGCCTCCTTCGGGTGGCCGCGCTGAAGCCCGGCGACGTGGTGTTCGTGTCCGGCGCGGCCGGCGCGGTGGGCTCGCTGGTGTGCCAGATCGCCAAGCTGAAGGGCCACAAGGTGATCGGCTCGGCCGGCGGCGCGGACAAGGTGAAGTTCCTCAAGGAAGAACTCGGGGTCGACGTGGCCATCGACTACAAGGCCGAGAAGGACCTCACCGCAGCACTCCTGGCGGCGGCGCCCGAGGGCATCGACGTCTATTTCGACAATGTCGGCGGCGAGCACCTGGAAGCGGCCCTGAACGCGGCCAAGCCCTTCGCCCGCTTCGCCATCTGCGGGATGATCTCGATGTACAACGCCACCGCCCCGGTGCCCGGGCCCAGCAACATGGCCCTGATCATCGGCAAGCAGATCCGCGTCGAGGGCTTCATCGTCTCCACCCACTGGGACCTGATGCCGGCCTTCCTGAAGGACCTCGCCGAATGGCGCGCCGCCGGAAAGCTGCACTGGAAGCAGACCGTGCGCGAGGGCATCGAAAAGGCGCCGGGGGCCTTCATCGGCCTGTTCTCCGGTGAGAACTTCGGCAAGATGCTCGTGAAGCTCGCCTAGGATCGGTTGGCCCGGTCGGGCCGACGGGCTACAAGCCACGTTCGCCCGACCTCCCCCGGAGCTAAGCCTTGTCTCGCCTGTTCAGCGCCTATGTGATCGTCGATTGGAGCGCCGCGGCCAAGCCGTCGACGGGCGCGGACTCCGTCTGGATCGGGGTGATGAAGCGCGACGTGCGGTTCCGGCTGACCTACGAGGCGTTCAACCCGCCGACCCGGGCCGAAGCGGAAAGGAAGCTGACGGCCCTGCTGGACGACTTCAAGAAGCGCTCGGAGCGCGCCCTGGTGGGGTTCGACTTCCCGCTCGGCTTCCCGCGCGGGTTCGCGCCGGCCCTGCACCTGACCGGCGAGCCGCCGTGGCGGGCCGTCTGGGACCAGCTGGACAAGATGGTCAAGGACAAGGCCGACAACACCAACAACCGCTTCGGCGTGGGCTCCGAGATCAACCGGCGGATGACCGGCGGGCCGTTCCCGTTCTGGGGCTGTCCGCCCAAGGACACTCTCACGACCCTGCAGCCGAAGCGGGTGCGCGAGCACGGCCCCGGAGACCTGCCGGAATTCCGGCATACGGAACTGGCGGCCAAGGGCGCGGCCTCGATCTGGAAGCTCTACTACAACGGCTCGGTGGGCGGCCAGGCGATCCTGGGCATCCCCGCGGTGCGCCGCCTGAAGCTGGCGCGCGGCGAGTCATTGAAGGCCTGGCCGTTCGAGACCGGCTTCAAGACCCTGACCGAGGCTGACCTGGCCGGCGTCGACGTGGTGGTGGCCGAGGTCTATCCCTCGCTTTACAAGGCCACGCCCGCACCCGGCGAGGTGAAGGACCAGGCCCAGGTTCGGGCCGCCGCGGAGCACTTCGCCAAGCTGGACGAGGCCGAGAAGCTGGGCGCGGCCTTCGGGCCCGGCAAGAACGCGGCCGCCGACGTGGTGCTGGACGCTGAGCGCGAAGAGGGCTGGATCCTCGGCGTGGAGCCCTAGCGACCGCGCAGGGTCAGGATCCGGAACCGCGCCAGCAGCAGGCCCGCCGACAGGAAACTGGCGGCGACGATCGCCCAGATGATGCCGTTGACCCCCATCTTCATGGGAATGGCCAGCCACCAGGCGAGCGGCGCCATGACCAGCACGTAGCTGGCCAGGTGGGTGACGGTGGGCATCCAGACATCGCCGCGGGCCCGCAGCGCCTGGGCGCAGACCACCTGCAGGGCGTCCGGGATCAGGAACAGGCAGCACAGCGCCACCGCCGGCGCGGCCATGGCCAGGGTGCCCGGGTCCGAGGTGTAGCCGGCCGCGATCAGGCCCGCCGTCGGCCAGACCACCAGCGACACCAGCACGCCGAAGGCGATCGCCACGGCGAAGGCGACCATCCCCGCCCGCTCCACGGCGCGCATGTCGCGAGCGCCATAGGCCCGGCCGACCAGCACCGCCGCGGCGGTCGCCAGGCCCAGCGGAACCATGAAGATGATGGCCGCCACGTTGAGGGTGATGGCGAAGGCCGCCACGGCCAGGCCGCCGATCCAGCCGGCGACGACGTTCATGCCGGCGAACGAAGCCACCTCGAAGAAGTTCGACGCGCCCGCGCCGTAGCCGATGCGGCGCTGCTCGGTCTCGGCGGCGCGGTCGCCCGCGGGCTTGTCGAACACGCCGAGTTCCCGCGCCTCCGGCATCCGGGCGATGTAGACCAGCAGGGCGACGGCCAGGAAGGTCCGCGCGATCGTGGTCGCCCAGGCCCCGCCCACGGCGCCCAGGGCCGGCAATCCGAAGGTTCCCGGCACCAGCAGCAGGTCGACCGCCAGGTTCACGCCGTTGGCCAGCCACATCATCGCCGCCGCCGGCTTGGGACGGGCCATCCCTTCCAGCCAGAAGCTGGCGGCGACGCTGAAGGCATAGCCCGGCATGGAGAGCGAGAAGATCAGCAGCGGCCCGGTGGCCCCGTCGGCCAGATCCGGCGTCAGACCCAGGATGTGCAGGAAGGGCGGGCCACCGATCACCAGCACCACCGCCGCGGCCAGGCCGATCCAGAGGCCATAGCTCAGGCCGCGGCGCAGCACCGCGCCGGTCTC
>DASUIJ010000162.1:0-13249 GCA_036279815.1 Phenylobacterium sp.
GCGCCGCGGCCGTCGCGCGCACGCCGAACAGGATCAGCGCCTGGTCCGGGCTGGCGGCCGCGTTGCGGTTGAACGCCACCAGCACGATCCCCAGGACGAAGGCCGCCGCCGGCAGGGCCAGCAGGGCGATGTTGCGCTTCAGCCGCAGGCCGGGCCGGCCGTCCTGGGTGAAGGACATCGGCACCCGGGTGTCGGGGCCCATCCGCCCCCAGGCCGCCCTGGCCGTCGAGGCCATGATCGACAGGGCGAGAATCCAGGCGACGTCCCCGGCGATGGTCAGGGGCGACATCAGACCGTGACCTGGGTGCCGAGCTCGACCACGCGGCCGGGCGGGATCTTGAAGAAGTCGGTGGGATTGGCCGCGTTGCGCATCAGGAAGATGAACAGCTTGTCCTGCCACAGCGGCATGCCCGACTGGGCCGAAGGCACCACCGAGCGGCGGCCGAGGAAGAAGCTGGTGGCCATGATGTCGAACTTCAGGCCGAGCTTGCGGCACAGGCCCAGGGCCTTGGGGATGTTCGGGCTCTCCATGAAGCCGTAGCTGATGGTCAGCTTCTTGAAGTCGTCGTTGACCGGCTCGATCCTGACCCGGTCGCTCTCCTTCACCCGCGGCGTCTCGGCGGTGATCACCGTCAGCACGATGTTCTTCTCGTGCAGCACCTTGTTGTGCTTGAGATTGTGCATCAGGGCCACCGGAGCCATGTCCGGGTCGGAGGTCAGGAAGATCGCCGTGCCCGGCGCCCGGTGCGGCGCGCGGGCCTTGAGGATTTCCGAGAGCTCAAGTAGCGGCACGGAATCGCGGCGGGTCTTGTCCGACAGGATCTGGGCGCCGCGGGTCCAGGTCCACATGATCAGCACCAGGGCGCCGCCCAGCACCAGGGGCAGCCAGGCGCCCTGCGGGATCTTCAGCAGGTTCGAGGAGATGAAGGTCAGGTCCAGCAGGCCGAACCCGGTGGCCGCGAGACCCGCCTGCCAGGTGGGCCGCTTCCACATGTGCTTGATGATCACGAAGAACAGCAGGGTGTCGATGAACATCGAGCCGGTCACCGCGATGCCGTAGGCGGCGGCCAGGTTCGAGGAGTTGCGGAACATCACCAGCAGGACCAGCACGCCGATCATCAGGAAGGTGTTGACCTGGGGCACGAAGATCTGGCCGGCCTGGGTCTCGGACGTGCGGCGGATGTCGATGCGCGGGAACAGGCCCAGCTGCACCGCCTGCTGGGTCATGGAGAAGGCGCCGGTGATCACCGCCTGCGACGCGAGCACGGCGGCGGCGGTGGCCAGCGCCATCACCGGCCAGTAGACGGGCTCCGGGATCATCATGAAGAACGGATTGGCCCGGGCGGCGGGGTGCGCCAGCACAAGCGCCCCCTGGCCCAGATAGTTGATCAGCAGGGCCGGCAGCACCAGGAACAGCCAGGCCGCGCGGATCGGGGCCTTCCCGAAATGGCCCATGTCGGCATAGAGCGCCTCGGCCCCGGTCACCGCCAGGAACACGCTGCCCAGGATGATGAATCCCAGGAAGCCGTTGTCCATCAGGAAGATCACGCCGTAGTGCGGCAGCAGCGCCCCGATCACCGAGGGGCGCTCGATGATGTGGTAGATTCCCAGCGCGGCCAGGACGAGGAACCAGACGAAGCAGATCGGGCCGAACGCCTTGGCGACGCTGGCCGTGCCGCGGGCCTGGACCAGGAACAGGGCCACCAGGATGCCGGCCGAGATCGGCAGCACCATGGGGGCCAGCCGGTGGCCGACGCCCGGCGCGTCCTTGAGGCCCTCGATGGCGCCCAGAACGGAGACCGCCGGGGTGATGATCCCGTCGCCGTAGAACAGGGCCGCGCCGACCACGCCCATGAAGAACACCGCCGTCGAGCGGCGGCCGAGCGATCGCTGGGCCAGCGCCATCAGCGCCAGGGTGCCGCCTTCGCCCTTGTTGTCGGCCCGCATCAGGAACACGACGTACTTGACCGTCACGATGAGGATCAGCGCCCAGGTGACCAGCGACACGACGCCGAACACCGCGAGTTCGTTGGAGACGCTGTGGCGCGTGTGGTGCAGGGCTTCGCGCATGGCGTAGAGCGGGCTCGTGCCGATATCGCCGAACACCACCCCCATGGCGCCGAGCGCCAAGGCCCGAAAGCTCTCCTTGTGCGGGGAGTGATGCGTCTCCTCGGTCGCTCCGGGAGCGACGCCGGTCGGATCAGGCATCCAAAGTCTCCGGGGACATTCAACAAGCCCCCATGCGCGGCCCAATGCCGTGGCGAGCGGCGCGCGATACACCCTTTACCAACGGTGTTCAATCGCAGCTTCGCCGCGCGCTTCGGCCCATGGGTCCGGCGCCTCGTCGCAGGGCGAACGCTCCGTCGCCATTGAACGCCGCACGGGGAGGATTAGGTTCCCAACGACGGGTTGCGATCTCCGTCCGCCACCAACCTGCCGCCGCCGCGGCCTTGCCCTAGCCGCTCCGAACCGCCACATCACATCCATGTTCATCCAGACCGAAGCCACTCCGAACCCCGAGGTCCTGAAGTTCCTGCCCGGCCGGGAGGTTCTCAGCGACGGCTCGCGGGACTTCCGCAGCGCCGAGGAGGCCGCCGTCTCCGCCCTGGCGGCGGAGCTGTTCGCCATCGACGGCGTCACCCGCGTCTTCTTCGGTCCCGATTTCGTGACCGTGGGCAAGGACCCCGACCTGCTCTGGGCGCACCTGAAGGCGCCGATCCTGGCGGCGATCATGGATCACTTCACCTCGGGCCGGCCGCTGTTCGAGGCCGACGCCGTCCAGGGCGGCGGCCATGACGACGAAATCGTCTACGAGGGCGAGACCGCCCAGGTGGTGGCCGAGATCAAGGACCTGCTGGACACCCGCATCCGCCCGGCCGTGGCCCAGGACGGGGGCGACATCCTGTTCAACCGCTTCGAACCCGACACCGGCGTCGTCTGGCTGCACATGCGCGGCGCCTGCTCCGGCTGCCCGTCCTCCTCGGCGACCCTGAAGGCCGGGGTCGAGAACATGCTCAAGCACTACGTCCCCGAAGTGACCCGGGTCGAACAGACCCTTTGAGCCGCCGCCGCGATCCGCTAGGCCCCGGGGCGTGATGATCGTCCTGGCCCTCGACACCTGCCTGTCCGCCTGTTCCGCCGCCGTCCTCGACGGCGAGCGTGTGCTCGCGCGCCGGGTGGAGCCGATGCTGCGCGGCCACCAGGAGCGGCTGGCGCCCCTGGTGGCCGAGCTGATGGCGGAGGCCGGCCTGGCCTTCGGCGCCCTGGACCGCGTGGGCGTCACCGTCGGACCCGGCTCGTTCACCGGCCTTCGGGTCGGCCTCGCCTTCGCCAAGGGCCTCGGCCAGGCGCTGGGAATCCCGGTGGTGGGGGTGGGCGTGCTCGAGGCCCTGGCCGAGCCGCTGGCCGGCGAGGGGGGAACCGTCTTCGCCGTGCTCGAGGCCAAGCGCGGCCAGGTCTATCTGCAGGCCTTCTCCGGCGGGGCGGCCCTGATGGCCCCCGACGGCCTGGCCATCGAGACCGCCGCGGCGCGACTGGTCGAACTGGCGGGCGCGGGGCCGGCGGTGCTGGTGGGAACCGGCGCCGGCCACGTGGAGGCCGTGCTGCCGGCCGCGCGCGTCGTCGTGCTGGACCATGCCGATCCTGTCGCCGTCGCCCGCCTGGCCGCCGCACGGACGCCGGTCCCGCCCCGGCCGCTCTATCTGCGCGCGCCGGACGCCAAGCTGCCGGGCGGTCGCGACCTGCCGGCGGCCCTGTAGGATGAACCTGCGCCCCGCCACGGAGGACGACCTCGACGCCCTGGCCGCGCTCCACGCCCTGGCCTTCCAGCCCGGCTGGGACGCGGAGGCGATCGCCGACCTGGGCTCCGGGCCCGGCGTGTTCGGACTGATGGTCGAGGCCCCGGGCCCGATCGGCATGATCCTTTGCCGCGCCATCGCCGGGGAGTCGGAGATCCTCACCCTGGCGGTCGATCCCGCCGCCCGCCGGCGCGGCGTGGGCGCCGCCCTGGTCCGGGCCGCCGCCGACATGGCGCGGAGCCTGGGCGCCCAGGAGATGTTCCTTGAAGTGGCGACCGACAACGCCGCCGCCCTGGCGCTGTACGAAGCCGCCGGTTTCGCGCGGGCCGGCCTGCGCCGCGGATACTACGACCGGGGCGCCGACGCGGCGGCCGACGCGGTGGTCATGCGACGCGATCTTAACAGCGCGCCGTTCTCGACCTATCCTTGAGCCAAGTTGAATCGGGAGCCGTCGTGGATCGCATCGAGAACCTCTGCGTCGAGAAGGGCATGCGCATGACCGAGCAGCGGCGGGTGATCGCCCGCGTGCTGTCGGCGGCCCATGACCATCCCGATGTCGAGGAGCTGTATCGGCGCTCCCACGCGGTCGATCCCCACATCTCCATCGCCACCGTCTATCGGACGGTGCGGCTGTTCGAAGAGGCCGGCATCGTCGCGCGCCACGACTTCCGCGACGGGCGCTCCCGCTACGAGGAAGCCACCGAGATCCACCACGACCACCTGATCGACCTGAAGTCCGGCAAGGTGGTGGAATTCGTCGACAACGAGATCGAGGCCCTGCAGGAAGCCATCGCCCGCAAGCTCGGCTACAAGCTGGTCGATCACCGGCTCGAGCTCTACGGCACGCCGCTCGACGAGTAGGCTTCTCCTCCCCCGGTCGGGGCGAGAACCTTGCGCCGAGCTATCCCCAGCCCCATAAACCCGGCCATGGCCCCGCCGACCAAGCGCCTCTACATCAAGACCTACGGCTGTCAGATGAACGTCTACGACAGCGAGCGCATGGCCGACGTGCTGGCGCCGCTGGGCTATGGCATGACCGACGACCCGGCCGGCGCCGACCTGGTGGTGCTCAACACCTGCCATATCCGCGAAAAGGCCACCGAGAAGGTCTATTCCGAGCTCGGCTACATCAAGGCCATGAAGAACGAGCGCCGGGCCCAGGGCGCCGACATGGTGGTGGCCGTCGCCGGCTGCGTCGCCCAGGCCGAGGGCGCCGAGATCATGCGCCGCCAGCCCGCCGTCGACCTGGTGGTCGGCCCCCAGGCCTATCACCAGCTTCCCGAGCTGATCGCCCGCGCCCACCGCGCCAGGGGCGAGCGCCTGGCGGCCGACTTCGCCGCCGACGCCAAGTTCGACGCCCTGCCGGCGACCCGCAATCCGGGCGGGGTCACCGCCTTCCTGACGGTGCAGGAGGGCTGCGACAAGTTCTGCACCTTCTGCGTCGTGCCCTACACCCGCGGCGCGGAATGGTCGCGGCCGGTGGAGGCGATCCTCGCCGAGGCCCGCAGCCTGGCGGAGCAGGGCGTGCGCGAAGTCACCCTGCTGGGCCAGAACGTCAACGCCTATGCCGGCGCCGACGGCGGCGCGGGGGGCGGGTTGGCCGGACTGGTCCGCCGGCTCGCCGAAATCCCCGGCCTGGACCGCATCCGCTACACCACCAGCCACCCGGCCGACATGGACGAGGCCCTGATCCGCGCCCATGCGGAGCTGCCGGAGCTGATGCCCTACCTGCACCTGCCGGTGCAGTCCGGTTCGGACCGCATCCTGCGGGCCATGAACCGCGCCCATACCGCCGACAGCTATCTGAGACTGGTGGAGACCATCCGCGCCGCCCGCCCGGACATCGCCATGTCCGGAGATTTCATCGTGGGCTTCCCCGGCGAGCGCGAGGCGGATTTCGAGGCGACCCTGCAGCTGGTCCGCGAGGTCGGCTATGCGGCGGCGTTCAGCTTCAAATATTCCCGCCGTCCCGGCACCCCCGCCGCCGCCCTGCCGGGCCAGGTGGCCGAAGAGGTCAAGGACGAGCGGCTGGCCCGCCTGAACGCCCTGCTGGACGAACAGCAGAAGGCCTTCAACGCCGCCCAGGTCGGCAAGGTGCTTCCGGTGCTGTTCGAGCGGCCGGGCCGCCATCCCGGGCAGCTTTCCGGCCGCAGTCCCTACCTGCAGGCGGTCCATTGCGACGGTCCGGCCGACCTCATCGGCAAGATCGCCTCGGTCCGCATCGACACCTCGGCCAAGATGAGCCTGGCCGGGACCCTGGCGGCATCGTCCGAGCTGGAGCCCGCGTGAGCAAGGCGCCCGAATTCATTCCCCTGTCCGACGCCGCGGCGCGCGCCGTGGCGGGCGCGTCGAGCCGGCACGCCGCCCTGATCGAGGACGCCTTCGACGTCCTGATCGAGACCCCCGGCGGCGGGGTGTCGATCCACGGGGACTCCAAGGCCCGCGGCGCCGCCAAGCGGGTCGTCCAGTCCATCGCCCAGCGCGCCGACGAAGGGCTCGAGGTCGCGGAAGCCGACGTGCGGGTGGCCATCGGCCAGGCGCGGGTGGGACGCGGCTCCGCGCCCGGCGCCCTGCCCAGCGGACGCCGCGGCCAGGTGGCGCCCAAGACCGCCGCTCAGGCCCGCTACCTGGACGCGCTTTCCAAGTGCGAGCTGGTCTTCGGCCTGGGCCCCGCCGGGACGGGCAAGACCTTCCTGGCCGTGGCCCATGGCGCAGGCCTGCTGCTGCGCGGCGAGGTCGACCGGCTGATCGTTTCGCGCCCGGCGGTGGAAGCCGGCGAGCGCCTGGGCTTCCTGCCCGGCGACCTGTCGGACAAGGTCGACCCCTACATGGCCCCGGTGTGGGAGGCCCTGACCGACATCCTGGGCGCCGAGCAGTTCCGGCGGCGGCGCGAGAAGGGCGAGATCGAGCTGGCGCCCATCGCGTTCATGCGCGGCCGCACCCTGGCGCACGCCTTCGTCATCGTCGACGAGGCCCAGAACTGCTCGCGCCTGCAGATGAAGATGGTCCTGACCCGCCTGGGCGAGGGCGCGCGCATGGTGGTGACCGGCGACCCCAGCCAGATCGACCTTCCCAACCCCAAGGATTCCGGCCTCGCCCATGCGGTGGGCCTGCTGGAGGGCGTCAAGGGCGTCGGGATCAGCCGCTTCGCCGCGGAGGACGTGGTCCGCCACCCGCTGGTGGAACGCATCGTCCGCGCCTACGAGGCCGACAGCGCCAGGAACGGACGGGCGGGGTGAACCAGATCGATATCGAGGTCGAGGATCCCGCCTGGAGAACCGCCCTGCCGGATGTCGAGCTGCTGGCGCGGACGGCCGCCCAGGCGGCTCTGTCCCAGGTGGAATTCGATGGCGGCGTCGCCCTGCTGCTGGCCGACGACGCGGCCGTGCAGGATCTCAACAAGCGGTTCCGAAACCAGGACAAGGCGACCAACGTCCTGTCCTTCCCGGCCCGGCTGAACCCGGAAGCGCACCTGGGCGACGTGGCCCTGGCGTTCGGGGTGTGCGCCCGCGAAGCCGTGGCCCAGGGCAAGCCCCTGGCCAACCATTTGCAGCACCTCGTGGCGCACGGCGTCCTGCATCTTGTAGGCTACGATCACGAAACCGACGCGGAGGCCGCCGAGATGGAGGGCCTGGAACGCGTCGTCCTGGCGGAACTGGGGGTCCCCGACCCCTACGCCGCCGAGCGGGGAGACGATGGCCAGCTCTGACGAGTCCAGCACGGCGCGACCTCGCAAAGGCCTGAGGGCGACGCTGCGCCGCTGGCTGGGGGAGCCGGGACACCAGCCCCAGACCGCGGCGGAGGCCCTGGCCGAGTCGATCGGCGGCCGCCTCGTGGATCAGGCCCAGGCCTTCCAGACCCTGCGGGTCGAGGACGTGATGACGCCGCGCGCCGACATCGTGGCCGTGGACCTGTCGACCCCCTTCGCCGACCTGGTGGAACGCTTCGTCGAGGCCGAGCACTCGCGAATGCCGATCTACCGCGAGACCCTGGACGACCCGGTGGGCGTGATCCACGTCAAGGACGTGTTCAAGCTGATGGCCGGTCCCGACAAGGGCAAGTCCAAGAAGCCCGCGCCCGGCGACCAGGTGCTCCAGAAGCTGCGCCGCGACGCGCTCTATGTGCCGGCCTCCATGCGCGCGGCGGACCTGCTGCTGCGCATGCAGGGCTCCCGCACGCACATGGCCCTGGTGATCGACGAGTTCGGCGGCACCGACGGCCTGGTCACCCTTGAGGACCTGGTCGAGGCCGTGGTCGGCGAGATCGACGACGAGCACGACGAGGCCCACGCGGCCGGCGTGGTCGCCCGGCCCGGCGGGGTGTTCGAGGCCGACGCCCGGGCGCCGCTCGAGGAGCTGGAGACCGCGGTCGGCCGCTCGCTCGCTCCGGCCGATCTCGACGAGGAGATCGAGACGGTGGGCGGCCTGGTCACCGCCATCGCCGGGCGCGTGCCGCAGCGGGGCGAAGTGATCCTCCACCCGGACGGCTTCGAGATGCAGGTCCTGGACGCCGATCCCCGGCGGGTGAAGCGGGTCCGCCTGCGCCGCCCGCCGCCGCCCGCCCCGCCCGAGCCGATCCTCTGACGGCGCCGGCCTCTCCCTGGTCGCAGCGGCTGCTGGCCCTGGCCGCCGGCGTCGCGGCGGCCCTGGCCTTTCCGCCCTTCGGCCTGCTGCCGGGCGTCCTCGGCTACGGGCTGATGCTGCGCATGGCCGACACGACGGGGCCCCGGCCGCTGCGTTCGGCGTTCTTCCGGGGCTGGCTGGCGGGGGTCGGATACTTCGCGGTCGGGGTCTGGTGGATCACCGAGGCCTTCCTGGTCGACGCCGAGGCCCACGGCTGGATGGCGCCGTTCGCCCTGCTGCTGATGGCCGGAGGCCTGGCGCTGTTCTGGGGGCTGGCCGCGCTGATCTATCGCGCGGTCCGTCCGGCGGGATGGAGCCGCCTGTTCGTGTTCGCCGCCGCCCTCTCGGCCATGGAGTGGCTGCGGGGCAACATCCTGACCGGCTTTCCGTGGAATCTGCCGGGCGAGACCTGGGCGGCGGGTTCGCCTCCGTCCCAGGCCGCGATGCTGGTGGGCGCCTACGGGCTGACCTATGTGACCGTGGCCCTGGCCGCGGCCCCGGCCCTGCTGTTCGACCCGGTCTCCCGGCGCGCCCGGGCGGTGGTCGCCGCGATCGCCGTGGCGGTCCTGGGCGGCCTCTACGCCTTCGGCGCCGCGCGCCTGGCGACCGCCGCGCCGCCCTCAGTCACGGCTCCCATGGTCCGCCTGGTCCAGGCCGATATCGACCAGAAGGACAAGTGGAAGCCCGAGAACCTGCCCCAGGTCTATGCCAGCTACATGGCGCTGACGGTCCGCCCCGCCCGACATGCGCCCGACATCGTGGTCTGGCCCGAAGGCGCGCTGCCGGCGGTGATCGACGACCTGCTGGTCCCGGGAAGTCCCTATCTGCTCGGCCTGCAGGACGCCCTGAAACCCGGCCAGACCCTGATGATGGGCGCCAACCGCGCGGGCGCCGGCCCGGACGGCGGGGTCGCCTACTACAACAGCCTCGTCGCCCTGCGCAGCGAAACGGGGGGCGGGTTGCGGGTGACCGGCGTCTACGACAAGCATCGGCTGGTGCCGTTCGGCGAGTTCCTGCCGCTGGGCGATTTCGCCACCCGCCTGGGAATCCGCAGCCTGGTCCATATGCCGGAGGACTTCACCGCCGGCCCCGAACCGCGCCCGCTCCACCCCGCGGGAATGCCGTCCGTCCAGCCCATGATCTGCTACGAGGCCCTGTTCCCCCGATTCACGGCCAGGGCCGCCGAGCGCAACGGGTCGCGCCCCGCCTGGATCCTCAATGTCTCCAACGACGCCTGGTTCGGGGCGACCAGCGGACCGTGGCAGCATCTCAACATCGCCGGCTACCGCGCCATCGAGGAGGGCCTGCCGATCGCGCGCGCCACCCCGACCGGCGTCACCGCCATGCTGGACGCCTACGGCAGGATCGTGGACGGCCGGCGGCTGGGACTGGGGCAGGAGGGGGTGATCGACGCGCGCCTGCCGGCGGCGCTTCCGCCCACCCCCTATTCCCGGTTCGGCGAAATATTTCTCGCCACCATGCTGCTTGTTTCTGGCCTTATGACGGTGCGTCGCCGCAGACGCGGGGGCCCGACGTCGACCACAGGATAGGACATGGCCAAGGATCCCGGCGCGGACCAAGCACCGAACCCTGTCGATCTGCATGTGGGCCTGCGCATCCGCCTGCGCCGGCGGGAGCTGGGCGTCAGCCAGGAAAAGCTGGCCGATTCCATCGGGCTGACCTTCCAGCAGGTGCAGAAGTACGAGCGCGCCGCCAACCGCGTGTCCGCCTCCAAGCTGTGGGAGATGGCGCGGGCCCTGAAGACCTCCATTTCCTACTTCTTCGAGGGCCTGGGCGATCCCGGCCGCAACCCGTCCGGCGCGCCCGAGCGCCCGCCGCCGGCCCACGCCTTCCTGCTGACGCCCGAGGGCCTGGAGCTGGCCGCCGCCTTCCCCAGGATCAAGAAGGCGCGGGTTCGCCGCCGCATTCTCGACCTGGTCCGCGCCATGGTGGAAGATGAAGACGCGGAGGCCGCGGACCCGAACGCCGAATCCGGCGACGACGGCGGGAAGCCTCCGGCCTGATCCCGGCGGCTTGCGGCGCCGCTTGCGGGATATAAAGATTTCTTTATAGGTTCCCGCGACCCTTCAGACCGATCGCGGGCGACGCGACGGTCGCGCCAGTTCCGGAGTCCCCTCTTGAGCCGTTCCTCCTACATCTTCACCAGCGAAAGCGTTTCCGAAGGCCATCCGGACAAGGTCGCCGACCGCATCTCCGACACCGTGGTCGACGCCTTCCTTTCGATCGAGCCCGAGGCCCGCGTGGCCTGCGAGACCCTGGTGACCACCAATCGGATCGTGCTGGCCGGTGAAGTCCGCGCCGGCAAGCCGGGCGGCTCCCCCGCCGAGAACAAGAAGCTGACCAAGGAGATCGTGGGGTCGCTGGAACCCAAGGTCCGCGCAGCGATCAAGGACATCGGCTACGAGCAGAAGGGCTTCCACTGGCACAAGGCCAGGTACGCCTGCCACCTGCACCCGCAGTCGGCCCACATCGCCCAGGGGGTGGATTCCTCCGAGAAGAAGGACGAGGGCGCCGGCGACCAGGGCATCATGTTCGGCTACGCCTGCGACGAAACCCCGGCCCTCATGCCGGCCACGCTGCAGTATGCCCACGAGATCCTGCGCAGGCTGGCCGAGGTGCGCCACTCCGGCGAATGCGCCGTGCTCGAGCCCGACGCCAAGAGCCAGGTGACCCTGCTGTACCAGGACGGCCGCCCGGTCGAGGTGCTGCAGATCGTGGTCTCGACCCAGCACAAGAAGCGGATCGGCCTGCACTCGGCCACCCCCAAGCGCATCCAGGCGGAGATCCGTCCCTATGTGGAGGGCGTCTTCCCGGCCGGCCTGATCACCAAGAAGACCAAGTGGCACGTCAATCCCACCGGCAAGTTCGAGATCGGCGGTCCTGACGGCGACGCCGGCCTCACCGGCCGCAAGATCATCGTCGACACCTATGGCGGCGCGGCGCCGCACGGCGGCGGCGCCTTCTCCGGCAAGGACCCGACCAAGGTCGACCGCTCGGCCGCCTACGCCTGCCGCTACCTGGCCAAGAACGTGGTCGCCGCCGGCCTGGCCCGGAAGTGCACCATCCAGATCAGCTACGCCATCGGCGTCGCCAATCCCTTGAGCTTCTACGTGGACCTGCACGGCACCGGCGAGGTCGATCCGGCCAAGCTGGAGCTGGCCCTGCCGCAACTGATCGGCGGCGCGACCCCGCGGGCGATCCGCGAGCACCTGCAGCTCAACCGTCCGATCTACGCCCGCACCGCGGCCTATGGCCACTTCGGCCGCCAGCCGGACAACGAGGGCGGCTTCTCCTGGGAGAAGACCGACCTGGTCGGCGAACTCAAGGGTCTGGCCTAGACCCCTCCCGAGCTTTAGAGGGGCGCGGGATGGACAATCCCCCGCCCCTTCGCTCGTTCGGCCGCATCAAGTCGCGCGCCATCAAGCCGCGCCAGGCCGCCCTGATGGACAGCCTGCTGCCGCAAATCCGCGCGCCGCAGGAGCCCTTCGATCCCCGCGCCCTCATGCCCGGAGCTTCCGAGGTGTGGCTGGAGATCGGATTTGGGGGCGGCGAGCACATGGCGGCCCAGGCCGACCGGCGCCGTGACGTGCTGATCCTGGGCGCCGAGCCGTTCCAGAACGGGGTGGCCAGCGCGCTGCGCCATATCGACGAACGCGGCCTGTCCAACATCCGCCTGCACGACGGCGATGTCCGCGAGATGCTGGCCCGGCTGCCGGACGCGTGCCTGGACAGGGTGTTCATCCTGTTCCCCGATCCCTGGCCGAAGGCGCGGCACAACAAGCGCCGGCTGGTCAATCCGGAGCTGCTGTCGGAGCTGGCGCGGCTGCTCAAGCCGGGCGGAGCGCTGCGCTTCGCCACCGACTGGGCGGACTATGCCGACTGGACGCTGGAGCGGGTGCTGGCCTGCGGCAGTTTCGCCTGGCCGGCCCGGCGGGCGGACGACTGGCGCAAGCCTGCGGCCGACCACATCACCACCCGCTACGAGGAAAAGCGCCTGGGCGACTGCGCCCCGGTGTTCCTGGATTTCGTGCGCATCTAGGTCGTCATCCCCGGGCCGCGTGAAGGCCGCCCGAGGCTGACGGGCGCGGCCCTACTTGCCCGCGGCGTTGTGGCGCTCGATCCCCTGGCGGATCAGCTCGCCGGTTTCCTCCGGATCGGCCCAGCGGACGATCTCCACCGACTTGCCCTTTTCCAGGTCCTTGTAGTGCTGGAAGAAGTGGGCGATCTGCTCGGTCAGGATGGCCGGCAGCGAGCGCCAGGAATCCACGCCGGCATAGAACGGGTGCAGCTTGTCCACCGGCACGGCCAGGACCTTCTCGTCGCCGCCCGCCTCGTCGACCATCATCAGGCAGCCGATCGGCCGGCAGCGGATGATCGCGCCCGGCACCACCGGGGTCGGGCCGACCACCAGGATGTCCATGGGATCGCCGTCGCCCGACAGGGTGTGCGGGATGAAGCCGTAATTGCCGGGATAGAACATGGCGGTGTGCAGGAAGCGGTCGACGAAGATCGCCCCCGACTCCTTGTCGAGTTCGTACTTCACGGGCTCGCCGCCCTGCGGAATCTCGATGATGGCGTTGACGTCGTAGGGCGGGTTCACGCCGACGGGGATCTTGGACAGGTCCATGGGGAGATGGCCTTTCGCGACACACAAGGGAAAGTGGCCGCGGCTTGTGGACCAAAGCGCGGCCGGGGGGATGGGGGGCAGGGCGACGCAGACGCGAGGCCCCGTGACAAACCCGCCGGGCGCCGCTATATTCCCCTTCAACATCGTCCGTTAGCGCTGGATAGCGCCTACGAGCGGCGGGC
>DASUIJ010000163.1:0-9850 GCA_036279815.1 Phenylobacterium sp.
CGTAGTGGCCGAAGTCGGCGGGCCACCAGTCCTGCGAATCCGTCATCAGGGCGTGCAGGTCGGCGATCACCGCGTCGAGGTCGAGGGTCTTGAACTCCGCGGCGTAGTCGAACGCCTCGCCCATGGGGTTGGAGCGTGGGGCGTGCTGGTTGAGGCCCTCCAGGCGCAGATTGTCCGGCCACCAGTCGCGGTTGGTCCGGCGCCCTCCACCGTGGGCCACCGGGCACTTGCCTGCGGAATCGTCTGCCATCTGTGTCTCCTATCCATCCTGCTCCCGCCTGGGCGTTGGGGCGCGCCGAAGCCGAGCTGAGCGTCTTTCGTGGCCAGATGAGACGCCCAGCGGGATCATATGTAAAATCGATTGTCATTATCGAATCCATCGAGCCACTCTATGATGGCGGCGGGGTTCGATCGAAGGGGGGCGCCCCTCCGCCGACGCCGAGGCGGCGCCCTGCAGGCGGGCTCCGGCCCCCGGACCTCGGTCTTGAACCCTAGAGCAACCCCAGCGCCTTGAAGCTGGCCGTGCCGTCGCGGCCGACCACGATGTGGTCGTGCACGGCGACCCGCAGGGGCCGCGCGGCCTCGACGATCTCCCTGGTCATGGCGATGTCGGCGCCCGAGGGGGTCGGGTCGCCGGAGGGGTGGTTGTGGACCAGGATGATGGCGCTGGCCGAAAGCTCCAGCGCGCGGCGCACGACCTCGCGCGGATAGACCGGGGCGTGATCGACCGTGCCGTGGTTCATCACCTCGTCGGCGATCAGCTGGTTGCGCTTGTCGAGGAACAGGACGCGGAACTGCTCGCGCGGCTCATGGGCCATGGCGATGCGGACATAGGCCATGAGCTGGGTCCAGGAGGTGATGACGGTGCGCCGGGCGACCGGCTCGCGGCTCACCCGCAAGGTCGCCTCCTGCAGGAGCTTGAGGTCCAGCGCCACGGACTCGCCCACCCCCGAGACGGTCCTGAGTTCGTCGATCGAGGCGCCCAGCACCCCTGCGAACGAGCCGAAGCGGGCCAACAGGGCCTTGGCCAGGGGCTTTATGTCGCCGCGCGGGATGGACCGGAACAGGAGGAGTTCGAGCACCTCGTAGTCGGGCAGGGCGGGGAGCCCTCCGGCCGTGGCGCGCTCGCGCAGGCGGTCGCGGTGGCCGTGATAGTGCGGCTTGGCCTTGGGGGGTTTCGCAAACTCCAGGAACGGCAGGCCGCCTGAAATCTCGCTCAGTTCGCCGCTCATCGCCCCGATCCCGTCGTCCTGTGACGGGATCAATGTTCCTCATTTGTTCGAGCTTGGCAACGCCCGTCCGGCGGGCGTCCGGACGCCGGCGCGCGTCAGGCGCTGATGATCGGCGGCTTGAACTGGCCCTGGGGCGAGTCGGTGAAGACCTCGTAGCCGGTCTCGGTGACGCCGACCGAATGCTCGCATTGGGCGGACAGCGACTTGTCGCGGGTGACGGCGGTCCAGCCGTCGGCCAGCAGCTTCACCTGGTGCTTGCCCAGGTTCACCATGGGCTCGATCGTGAAGAACATGCCGGGCTTCAAGAGCTCGCCCGTGCCCTTCTGGCCGAAGTGCAGGATGTTGGGGGCGTCGTGGAAGACCTTGCCCAGACCGTGCCCGCAGAAGTCGCGCACCACCGAGCAGCGCTGGGCCTCGACATAGGTCTGGATGGCGTGGCCGATGTCGCCGGTGCGCGCGCCGGGCTTCACGGCGTCGAGGCCGCGCTGGATGGCTTCGTAGGTGACGTCGATCAGGCGCTTGGCGCGCGGCGCGATGGGGCCGACGCCGTACATGCGGCTGTGGTCCCCATGCCAGCCGTCGACGATGAGGGTGACGTCGATATTGGCGATGTCGCCCTCGCGCAGGGTCCGTTCCGACGGGATGCCGTGGCAGACCACGTGGTTGACCGAGATGCAGACGGTGCGGGTGTAGCCGCGATAACCCAGGCAGGCGGGCAGGGCGCCGTTGTCGAGGATGAACTCGCGGGCCAGGCGGTCGAGCTCGTCGGTCACCACGCCGGGCCGGACGTGGGGGGCGAGCATGTCCAGGCACTCGGCGGCCAGCTTGCCGGCCACGCGCATGCCGTCGAACCCTTCGGGGCCGTGGACCCGAATCTGGCCGGTGCGGTGTTCGGCTTCAAGGACGTCGGTGATGGACATGCGGCTATCTCCTGGACCTCGGCGGGATCGCGTCGCGCCAGGGCAGGCGGCGGGCGTTGCGGTTCGCTTCGGGGACTATGTGGTGATCATAGCACAAAACCTCAACGCCGCCTTTCGACGCCCCGGCCTCAGCCGACGGACGCCGCGACCTGGGCCTTACGTTCGCGGCGGCGGCGCTGGAGGATGTGCTCGGTATAGCCGTTGGGCTGGACCCGGCCTTCGAAGACCAGGTCCAGCGCCGCCTGGAAGGCGACGCTCCGCGCGGGATCGAGGCTCATCGCGGTGTAGGCCGCGTCGTCCGCGTTCTGGACGTCCACCACCTTGGCCATGCGGGCGAAGGTCTCGCGGACCTGGGCCTCGGTGCAGACCCCGTGGTGCAGCCAGTTGGCGATGTGCTGGCTGGAGATGCGCAGGGTCGCGCGGTCCTCCATCAGGCCGACGTCGTGGATGTCGGGCACCTTGGAGCAGCCGATGCCCTGGTCGATCCAGCGCACCACGTAGCCGAGGATGCCCTGGACGTTGTTGTCCAGCTCCTCCTGGATGTCGGCGGCGTTCCAGTTGGAGCGCGCCAGGGGCGGGGTCAGCAGGTCGTCGGTCCCGGTGGTGGTCAGAGCCGCGCTCATCGCGGCCTGAAGCGCCGGGACGTCGACCTCGTGATAGTGCAGGGCGTGCAGGACGGCGGCGGTGGGCGAGGGCACCCAGGCGGTGTTGGCGCCGGCTTTGGGATGGCCGACCTTGGCCGCCAGCATGGCCTTCATCTGGTCGGGCGCGGCCCACATGCCCTTGCCGATCTGGGCGCGGCCGGGGAACCCGGTGGCCAGGCCGATCTCGACATTGCGCTTCTCGTAGGCGGCCAGCCAGGGCTCGCCCTTCATGGCGTCCTTGCGCACCATCGGTCCGGCTTCCATGGCGGTGTGGATCTCGTCGCCGGTGCGGTCGAGGAAGCCGGTGTTGATGAAGACGATGCGGCTGCGGGCGGCCTGGATGCAGGCCTTCAGGTTGGCGCTGGTGCGGCGCTCCTCGTCCATGATGCCGATCTTGACGGTGTCGCGGGCCAGGCCCAGGGCGTCCTCGACCATGTCGAACAGGCGCACGGCCAGGGCGACCTCGTCGGGGCCGTGCATCTTCGGCTTCACCACGTAGATCGAGCCGGCCGGGCTGTTGCGGCGCGCGCCCTTGAGGTCGTGCAGAGCGGCGGTGACGGTGACCAGGGCGTCGACCACGGTCTCGAACACCGGCGCGCCGCCCAGGCGGACGGCGTCCGTCATCATGTGGTGGCCGACATTGCGCACCAGCATCAGGCTGCGGCCGCGCAGGGTCAGCTCGCCGCCGCCGGCGGCCATGTAGCGCCGGTCGTCGTCGAGGCGGCGGGTCTCGGTGCGCCCGCCCTTGGCGAAGCTGGCCGAAAGGTCGCCGCGCATCAGGCCCAGCCAGTTGCGGTAGACGCCGGTCTTGTCCTCGGCGTCGACGGCGGCGACGGAATCCTCGCAGTCCTGGATGGCGGTGAGCGCCGCCTCCACCAGAACGTCGGAGACGCCCGCCGGGTCGTCCTTGCCGATGGAATGCGCCCGGTCGATCAGGATCTCGAAGTGCAGGCTGTTGTGGCGCAGCAGGACGCCTTCCGGAGCCTCGGCGGCGCCGCGCCAGCCGGTGAACCGGGCCGGCGTCGCCAGGGCGGTTTCCCGACCATCCTTCAGGCGCACGACCAGGTTCTGGTTCGCGACGAGGTAGGCGACGGCGTCGGCGTGCGAGCCGGCGGCCAGCGGCGCGGCCCGGTCCAGGAATCCGCGCGCGAAGGCGACGACCTGGGCGCCTCGCACGGGGTCATAGCCCTTGGCGCCGGTGGGCGGGGCCAGGGCGTCGGTGCCGTAGAGGGCGTCGTACAGACTGCCCCAGCGCGCATTGGCCGCGTTCAGCGCGAAGCGGCCGTTGGACACCGGCACCACCAGCTGCGGCCCGGCCAGAGTTGCGATTTCCGGGTCGACGTTCACGGTGGCGATCTGGAACGCGTCGGGCTCGGGCAGCAGGTAGCCGATCTCCCGGAGGAAGGCGGTCTGCTCGGCCACGTCGACCGGACGGCCGCGGCGATCGCGCCACCAGGCGTCGATGCGGACCTGCAGGTCGTCGCGGCGGCGCAGCAGTTCGGCGTTCTTAGGCGTGAAATCGGCCAGGATCGCCTCAAGCGCGGCCCAGAATTTCTCCGGCGCCACGCCGGTCCCGGGCAGCAGCTCCTGCTCCACGAAGGCGTGCAGAATGTCGTCGACCGAAAGGCTGTTGCTGATGTTCATTCCCGTACCCGGCTCTCGATAAAGGCGTCCCAAGGCCCGCCGCCTGCGCGGCGGACCCGTTTTTCACGGGCGCTTTACTGCACGGAAGCGCGCCGCTTTGAAGCCCTTATCCGCGATGAGCGAATTCGAACTGCGCGTGAGCGGCGTTTGCGGGCCCGAGGTCAAGTGTCCGAGAACCCGAACGGCGCGCTGGTGCGGCGGATATCGTCGGGCAGGATCTGGCGGCCGATGGGCGGGGCGGAACGGGCGGTGCAGTCGGTGCGATGGCACAGCCGGCAGGTGACGCCGATCGGCGTCGCCGTCTCGGGGCCGAATCCCGGCCGGTCCTGGGTGTAGATCAGGCGCCCGGCGTGTTCGGCGGCGCAGCCCAGGGCGATGGCGCGCTCGACGCGCTGGGCGCCGAACGCCCCGCCGCCCGCCGTGACCGTGCGGGCGATGGAGAAGAACTTCTGGCCGTCGGGCAGCTCCAGCCACTGGGTGACGATCTCGCGCGGCGTCTTGAAGGCCTGGTGGACCGACCACAGGGGACAGCCGCCGCCGTGGCGGGCGAAGGGAAAGCCCGCGCCGTCCAGCCGCTTGGAGACGTTGCCGGCCGGGTCCACGCGGATGAAGAAGAACGGCACCCGTTCCTGGCCGGGCTTCTGCAGGGTGGTGAGCCGGTGCGCGGTCTGCTCGAAGCTGGCGCCGAACTGGCGGGCCAGGGCCTCGACGTCGTAGCGCCGCACCTCGACGGCCTTGGCGAAGGCGGAATAGGGCATCAGCACGGCCGCGGCGGCGTAGCTGGCCAGGGCCCGCCGGGTCAGCCGCTCGCCGCTCTCGGTGGCGAAGCTGCCTTCCCGGGACACGTCATCGATCTCCTGGCGCATTTCCAGGTAGGCCAGCTGCAGGGCGAGCTGGAACACCTGGCTGGCGGTGTCGAGCCCGTCGTCCAGCAGGATCTCCTTGCGGTGGCGGTCCAGCCTGCGGATGGAGCCAACCATCACGCTCGACGGCAGGCGGCGGACGCGCAGGTTGTGACGGGCCTTGAGGTAGGCCACGAGGCTGTCGTGGCTGCTCACGGCCTGGGCCAGGCGCTCGGCGGCGTCGTCCAGGCTGGGAAAGCTGTTGCGGCGGGCCGCCAGGAAGCGTCGGGACTCGGCCACCGGGTCGGGCGCGTCGGAGCCCCGGCCGCCGCTGGCGAGAGCTTCGGCTCCCCGGTCGGCCAGCGCCAGCTGCTCCTCCTGGTAGGCCGTGTACAGGCGCAGCAGCGCCTCGGTGATGCCCGGGAAGTTGGTGGTGACGTCGGCGGTCTCCAGGGACGGAAGGTCGATGTCGGCGAACATCGGGTCCTTCAGGACCGCCTGCAGGCGCGCGGCGTCGTCGGAGCCGGCGTCCCCGGCCAGGGCGGCCATGTCCATCTTGTAGGTCTGGGCCAGGCGCAGCAGCATCTCCGCGCTCAAGGGGCGGTGATTGCGCTCCAGAAGCGCGATATAGGAGGCCGAGACGTCCAGGTCGGCGGCCATGTCGGCCTGGGTCAGGCCATGGTCGCGGCGCAGCCTTCTCAGGCTCGGGCCTACATAGAGGCGGCGCTCGCTCGACATTCCTCGAACCTCCGGTGATGTACGGACCTTACATCACTACAAGCTAATTCTGTAAAGTTTGACATCTAGACCTCGCGCCGCCTTTCGCAGGGCGGGCTTTGGCCTGTACGGGTCCCGCCAAGCACCGGGAGCTCCATTTCCCCCCGGCCATCGAGGAACAGGCAGATGTCCTATCAAGACCACATCATTCAGATGAGCCAGCTCATTGAGAGCAAGAAGGGCCCCTGGGCGGGCATCAACGCCGAATCCGTGGCCCGGATGCGCGTGCAGAACCGCTTCAAGACCGGCCTCGAGATCGCCCGCTACACCGCCGCCATCATGCGCAAGGACATGGCGGCCTATGACGCCGATCCGGCCAACTACACCCAGTCGCTGGGCTGCTGGCACGGGTTCATCGGCCAGCAGAAGATGATCTCCATCAAGAAGCACTTCGGCACGACCGACCGCCGCTACCTGTACCTGTCGGGCTGGATGGTCGCCGCGCTGCGCTCGGAATTCGGCCCGCTGCCCGACCAGTCGATGCACGAGAAGACCTCGGTGCCGGCGCTGATCGAAGAACTCTACACCTTCCTGCGCCAGGCCGACGCCCGCGAGCTGGGCGGCCTGTTCCGCGACATCGACGCGGCCCGCGCGGCCGGCGACAAGAAGAAGGAAGAGGCGCTGCTGGAAGCGGTCGACAACTTCCAGACCCACGTCGTGCCGATCATCGCCGACATCGACGCCGGCTTCGGCAACGCTGAAGCGACCTATCTGCTGGCCAAGAAGATGATCGAAGCCGGCGCCTGCGCGCTGCAGATCGAAAACCAGGTGTCCGACGAAAAGCAGTGCGGCCACCAGGACGGCAAGGTCACCGTGCCGCACGAGGACTTCCTCCAGAAGGTCCGCGCCTGCCGCTACGCATTCCTCGAGCTGGGCGTCGAAGACGGCGTCATCGTCACCCGCACCGACTCGCTGGGCGCCGGCCTGACCAAGCAGATCGCCGTCAGCCATACGCCGGGCGACCTGGGCGACCAGTACAACAGCTTCCTCGACTGCGAGGAGATCACCCCGGACAAGCTGAGCAACGGCGACGTCATCATCAACCGCAACGGCAAGCTGCTGCGGCCGAAGCGCCTGCCCAGCAACCTGTTCCAGTTCCGGGCCGGCACGGGCGAGGACCGCTGCGTCCTCGACAGCATCACCTCGCTGCAGAACGGCGCCGACCTGCTCTGGATCGAAACCGAGAAGCCCCACGTCGATCAGATCGCCGGCATGATGGATCGCATCCGCGAAGTGATCCCCAACGCCAAGCTGGTCTACAACAACTCGCCGTCGTTCAACTGGACCCTCAACTTCCGCCAGCAGGTCTATGACGCCTACAAGGCGGCCGGTAAGGACGTGTCCGCGTACAACCGCGAAAAGCTGATGAGCGTGGACTACGACGGCACCGATCTGGCCGCCGAGGCCGACGAGCGCATCCGCACCTTCCAGGCGGACGGCGCCAAGCGGGCCGGCATCTTCCACCACCTGATCACCCTGCCGACCTACCACACGGCGGCGCTGTCGACGGACAACCTGGCCAAGGAATACTTCGGCTCGCAGGGGATGCTGGGCTACGTGCTCAACGTCCAGCGCAAGGAAATCCGCGAGGGCATCGCCTGCGTGAAGCACCAGAACATGTCGGGTTCCGACATCGGCGACGACCACAAGGAATACTTCGCCGGCGAAGCGGCCCTGAAGGCCGGCGGCGCGCACAACACGATGAACCAGTTCGCCTAGGCGCACGGTCCATCGGCCAGGACGGAAGCGAGCGGCCCGGGCGTCATGCCCCGGGCCGCTTTGCTTTGTCCGCAAGGGCGCCTTAGGCGTCCTGTCGGCCGGGCCGGCGTCGTCGTCCGGCGCTTGAACAAAGGCTCCGCTCCCGATGATCCGCTGGTCCCTGATCGATACGACCACCGTGCCCGACGACGGCGGCGAGCTCAGGCTCATGCAGCGCGGAACCGAGTTCTCGATCATGTCGGGCGCCATCGAGCTGATGAACAGCCGCCTGAGCGGCTCCGAAAAGGCGCTGGCCACCCTGGCCTGCGAGCGCCTGAAGGACCGGCCCGGGGCCCACCTGCTGATCGGCGGGTTCGGCATGGGCTTCACCCTCCGCGCCGCCCTGGAGAACCTGGGCCCGGAGGCGAAGGTCACGGTCTGCGAGCTGGTTCCGGCGGTGATCGCCTGGGCCCGGGGGCCGATGGCCCACATCTCCGGGGACTGCCTCAGGGATCCCCGGCTGACGGTGCATGAGGGCGATGTCGGCGTGCTGATCCGGTCCGCGGACGCGCGCTACGACGCCATCCTGCTGGATGTCGACAATGGTCCCGAGGGCCTGAGCCGCAAGGCCAACGACCGGCTCTACGACCACGACGGGCTGATGGCCGCCCGGCGCGCGCTGCGGCCGGGCGGTGTCCTGGCCGTCTGGTCCTCGGCGCCCAACGCGAGTTTCACCCAGCGCCTGCGACGGGCCGGCTACGCGGTGGAGGAGGTGCGGGTCCGGGCGACCGGGGCCGGACGCGGGGCCCGCCACATGATCTGGGTGGCGACCGCGCCCACGCGTTCCTAGCGGCCGAGGCTCCGGGCCCACGACAGGCATCGCGCTTTGGTCCCGGTGCAGGTAGGATGGGCCATGGCTTACAGAATATCAGCCCGGCATCCCGGCCGTGCGGTGACCTATACGGTGGCCACGGAAGAGGCGGCTCTCGCCAAGTGCGAAGAGTTGACCGCCGATGGCGTCCCTTTCGAGATGACGGACTCCGATGGGGTCATCGTCGACGACCTCGACCTTGAAGACCGCATCGATGCGAGAGGCGACGCCGAGGCGTAGCCGCCATTTGAGGGTTTCGCGAAGGCGTGGCGTGAATCCGTCGCTCGCCGCCTCCCGGCGCCGCATCTCCCATACGGCTTCATCCGTAGGTGGCGCCCAATGACCAAGGCTTGGCCTTCGTCCACATAAAACTTTGGGTCGCACTGTTCTTGCACCCGGAGTTGTGTAATCTCGCCCCACTTCGGGGGTTTCATGAAGATTATTGGTGTGTTGTGTGCTGTGGCGGCAATGTCCGCTGCACAAACTGCGGCTGCGGGCGTGCCCAAGCCGCCCGTCGAAGTCGCAGCGCCTGCTGCCGCGGCGCAGGCGGCAGTTCCAACGCCAATGCAACCCACGCTCAAGCGGCGAGTGGCCATAGCCCGGTTTTCGAACTCCACCCGCTACGGCAAGGCCTTGCTGCTCGATAGCGAACAGGACCCCCTTGCCCACCAGGCTGCGGACATGTTGACGGCCCGGCTGGTCGAGTCCGGCAAGTTCATGGTCTTCGAGCGCGACGACCTGAATTTGCTCGAGCGCGAGCAGGTCGCCGCCGGCGCGGCCGCGGGCAAGCTCATCGGCGTCGACGCCCTGATCGTCGGGTCGGTGACTGAGTTCGGTCGCCGGGTCGAAGGCAAGTCCGGATTTCTCAGCTCGAAGATGAAACAGGTCGCGGATGCGACGGTGGAAGTGCGCCTGGTGGACGTCCAGACAGGTCGGGCGTTCTTCAGCACCTCCGGGCACGGGTCGGCTGCGGTCGAGGTGGGTGAGGTGGCCGGCTTCGGATCAAAGGCAGGCTACGATTCCACACTGAACGACCGGGCCATATCGGCGGCGATTTCCGACCTTACGAACAATGTCATGCAGAAGCTGCAGGAGCGGCGCTGGTTCACCGACGTTCTGCAGATCCGCGGTTCTGATCTCCTGATCAGTGGCGGCGGCGAGCAAGGCCTGAAGGTGGGTGACCGTTTCCGGGTGGAGACCCGTGGCGAAGTCGTCGTCAGCG
>DASUIJ010000164.1:0-6245 GCA_036279815.1 Phenylobacterium sp.
CCGAAGGTCAGGTACATGACCTTGCGCGCGCCGATCTTGTCCGACAGCCAGCCGCCGAACACGCGGAACAGCGAGCCTGGGATCGAATAGGCGGCCGCCATCATGCCCGCGGTGATCAGGTCCAGGTGATAGACGCCAACCAGATAGTGGGGCAGCCAGAGCGCCAGGGCGACAAAGCCCCCGAAGACGAAGAAGTAGTAGAGGGAGAACCTCCAGACCTGCAGGCGCTTGAGCGGCGCCAGCTGCATCATGGTGGCCTCGGCCTTCCTGCCGGTCCGGCGGCGCTCCACCAGGTCAGGATCGTCACGGGTGGTGACGAAGAACAGGATCGCCATGACCGCCAGCGCCGCCGCCCAGATCTGGGCCACCGCCTGCCAGCCCATGGCCAGCATCACGAAGGGCGCGGCGAACTTGGTGACCGCGGCGCCGACATTGCCGGCGCCGAAGATCCCGAGCGCGGAGCCCTGCTTTTCCTTCGGAAAGAACTTCGAGACGTAGGCGACCCCGACCGCGAAGGAGCCGCCGGCGATGCCGACGCCCAAGGCCGCGAGCAGGAACTGGGGATAGGTGTGCGCCTGGGCCAGCAGGAAGGTCGCCGCGGCCGCCGAGAGCATGACCAGCAGGTTCACCAGGCGGCCGCCGTACTGGTCGGTCCAGACGCCCAGGAAGACCCGCACCAGCGAGCCCGTCAGGATCGGCGTCCCGGCCAGAAGCCCGAACTGAGCCTCGGTGAGACCCAGGTCCTGTTTGATCTTCACTCCGATGATGGAGAAAATCGTCCAGACCGCGAAGCAGGCCGTGAAGGCCGCGGTGCTCATGGTCAGTGCGGCGCGAGCTCCAGGCATCGGCGTCGTTTGGGCGGGCGGCATATTTCAGTCCTGGGTCGGGATGGCGGGGGACGCCACCTTTCGTGAGACACTTCGCCCGCACCCTCCCCCAAGTATTTGATCAACATCAAGCTGAGGCTCGTATTTCGATCCATGGGGCCAGTTTACGTTCAACAGAACGGCCAGATATTCATAAATCAACTTGTCGATTGCTTTATGTGTTCCTAGCACTTGATAAACATCAAGCGATCACCCCGCCGCTTGCAGATTGACATAGGTCAAGGCGTAATTCGGCGAAGCGGGTGATTTGGGCTCATGCCGATGAGAGCGGTCGACCTTGAACGCGTGAAAGCCCTGCCCCTGTTCTCGGGGATTTCGGACCGTCTGTTCCGCGATGTGACCGCAGGCGCCTTCCTGCAGCGGTTCCCCGCCGGCACCGCCCTGCTGACCGAGGGTGATCCCGTCGACTTCCTGTACGTGCTGATGAACGGCAGCGTCGAACTGGGCGCCAGCTGGAACGACAAGGACACCACCTTGGCGATCCTGACGCCGGTTTCGATCTTCATCCTGGCCGCCGTGGTGCTGGACGCCGACTCCCTGATGAGCGCCCGGACCATCGAACGCTCCGATATCCTGATGCTGTCCGGCGAGGCGCTGAGGCGGGCGATGAACGAGGACGCGGTGTTCGGTTTCGCCGTGGCCCAGGAGATGGCCGGCTGCTATCGAGGCATGGTCCGGTCGATCAAGAACCAGAAGCTGCGCGGCGGCCTGGAGCGGCTGGCGAACTACCTGCTCACCCAGCAGGTCGCGCAGGGCGGCGCCGCCACGATCACCCTGCCGCACGAGAAGCGCCTGCTGGCGTCGCTCCTGGGCATGACTCCCGAGAACCTGTCGCGCGCCTTCGCCACCCTGGCCGACTACGGCGTGACCGTGCACGGCCCGGAAGTGACCATCGCCCGGCCGGTGGTCCTCGATCGTCTGGCGAAGCCCGAGCCCCTGATCGACCACCACCTGCCGCCCGACCTCGGCGAGATCAGCACCGCCGACCGGGAGCGCTGGTCCTCGAACGGCAGGACCAGGGCCGCCTGACCGGCGTCAGGCCCGGGCGGTGACCGCCGGGCGCGGGGTGGTCAGCATCCGCCCGTACAGGACGGCGAAGCCCCCGAAAGCCAGCGCCCAGAGACAGGCCGAAGCGATGAGCAGGCCTATGCGGGCGCCGTCCAGGAAGGGCGCCGTCACGCGGACCACAGCGGCGGCGTTGACCAGGACAAAGAGCGCGGTCGTCCAGCTGTCGGCCGCCAGGGGCCGACCGGTATGACCCCGCGTCGCGCGCGTCATCATCGCCAGGGTCATGACGCCAACGGCGCCGGCGGTGAGCGCATGTATCCCGGCGGTGCGGGGTACGGCGGACGTGAGCACGGCGGCGCCCAGCATGATCTGAGCGGCCCCGAGCCAGGCGAAGCCCAGGTGGAGAATCCAGACCAGGGGCGCACGCAGGGTCCGCCATCCGCACCAGCGCGACAGCCGCGCCAGGTTGGCGGCGCCCGCGACCACGAGCAGCGCGCCGGTGGCCGGCGTCTCGGGGAACAAGATCCAGGCGGCCGAGGCGGCCGCGGCGGCGCCCAGGCCCACCTGGTCCAGGCGGCCCGACGCCGGCTTGGGTTCGGCGACGCCGTTGGCGCGCATCCAGTTGCGCGTGAAGCTCGGGGTGACCCGGCCGCCGATCAGCGACAGGAGCACCATGATCGCGCCCAGCGCCATGCGCTCCCCGAGCCCCGTGCTCCACAACACGCCGTTCAGATGGAACGCGACATTTCCGAGCGCGAGGACGCTCACCAGACCGCAGACCGGCAGGTTGCGCCAGTTCCGCCCGGCCAGGACCTCGCGCCAGATGACGAGGGCGAACACCACCAGGAAGGCGCAATCGACGACGGCGGCGATGGGGCCGAGGATGGACTCGTAGAGCATGGCCAGCCGCCCGGCGATCCAAAGCCCGACCAGCCCCGCCAGCGGCGCGCCGATCACCGGCATTCGCCCGGTCCAGTTGGGCACCGCGGTGGTCAGGAAGCCCGCGACGATCGCCGCCAGGAAGCCGAACAGCATCTCGTGGACATGCCAGTCGCGGCTGACCGCATGGGTTCCGCCCAGCAGGAAGCTGTGCACCCACAGCGGCACGGCCAGCGCCGCCCAGCATGCGCCGAACAGGAAGAACGGCCGGAAGCCGAAGCTGAACAGGGTGGGGCCGCCATAGGCCCTGCGGGTTGCGGCGGTGGTCATGGTGAAGAACTGCCTCAAGCCGGCCGACGCAGCCTTGACGACCGTCAACCGGAGATCGTTTCGATAGGCCGGGGCCGCCGACGCCGGGAGCCCCGCGTCGGTCCGGTCAGCGCTGGACCACCCAGGCCAGCGTCAGGACGGTGATGAGGATCGTCGTCCACAGCACGGTGTTGACGAGCATCCGGACCATCCCCCGTTCGTGCTCGTCCTTCAGGTTCAGGACGTTGCAGACGGCGTTGGAGGGCAGCATGAGCAGGCGAAACATGACGGAGATCCGATCTCGGCTGGATGATCCGGCCCGGCGGCCGGAGCGGCGATGAACCCGCGCCCCGTGGCGAGGAGCCATCACAAAGAAGTATATACAATATTGCTTTAAGGGACGCCAGCGCCTAACTGACCATAGGGCCGCACTCCCGCGCCCCTGCGAGGTCCAGCTGGTGATCATCCTCACCGAGCGCACGCCCAATCCCGAAGCGATGAGGTTCAACCCTCAGTCGGCGCTGACCGCGGGGGAGTCCCGGTCGTTCGAGCGCACGGATTTCGCCCCCTCGCGCTCCGCCCTGGCCGCCGCGCTGTTCGCGCTGGAAGGCGTGCGCAGCGTGTTCATCGCCCCGGATTTCGTGACGGTCCTGCGCGACCCCGGCGGGCCAGGATGGTCGACGCTGCGCTACGAGGTCATCGCGGCGCTGGCCGCCCATCTGGCGAGCGGCGAGCCGGCGTTCGCGCCTGCGCCGGACGCCCCTGCGGCGCCGGCCCCCAGCGAGATCGAGGCGGAAATCCGCCAGATCCTCGGCCTGCACGTCCGCGCGGCGGTGGCGCGCGACGGCGGCGACATCCTGTTCGACCGTTTCGACCCCGAGACCGGAACGCTGTGGATCCGGAT
Organism: Phenylobacterium sp.; assembly: GCA_036279815.1. Taxonomy (GTDB): domain Bacteria; phylum Pseudomonadota; class Alphaproteobacteria; order Caulobacterales; family Caulobacteraceae; genus Phenylobacterium. The sequence continues at coordinate 3,988 of DASUIJ010000164.1, forward strand.
GGTGGGGGCCTGCGGCGGCTGCCCCTCCTCCCAGCTGACCCTTCGGGCCCATGTCGAGCGCATCGTCCGGCGCTACGTCCCGGAGGTGCTGGCCGTCGACCAGGTGGCGAGCGACGAGGTGGCCGAGAGCGCGCCGGCGCGGATGAAGCGCTGGCTCGCGGGATTTGGGAAGTCCGCCGGCGAAGCTCCGGCCCGCACCCTGTTCACCCACGCCGGCCGGGACCTCCGGCGGCCGGGCTAGACCTCGGAACCCGCGGGCTGGATCGCGCGGATCGGGCCCGGCGGCGATCCCGCCCCCAGCAGCGCCTGCAGTTCCGAACGGTTCTCCACCAGATCCGCCAGGGTGTAGGTGTCCAGCACCTGCAGGAACGCGGCGCGCGCCTGGAACAGCACCCCGCGAAGCTTGCAGCTGGGGGTGATGGCGCACAGCGCGTTCTCGGCGTCGAAGCACGGCACCAGCGCCAGGTCGGGCTCGGTGTAGCGGACCACGTCGCCCACGCCGATGTCCTGCGGACGCCGCGCCAGCCGCAGGCCGCCGTTCTTGCCCCGGACCGTCTCGATGTAGCCCGCGACGCCCAGCTGGTAGACGACCTTCATGAGGTGGTTGCGCGAGATGTCATAGCTCGCGGCGATCTGGCCGATCGTCGGCTTGGGCTCCGGGCGGACCGCGATGTAGATCAGCACCCGCAGCGCATAGTCGGTGTAGACGGTTAGTCGCATCGCCTTGCCTTGACCCCGGCTGCGGCCGAACCCGCCGCGCTAGACGACCCTTAGCACGCCGGGGCCCGCGACCGCGACCGCCCCCGAGCCTAGCCGCACTTGGAGTAGCCGCAGCCGAAGCAGGTGTCGCAGCCCTCCTTGCGCACCAGGTCGAAGCCGCCGCAACGCGGGCAGGCCGCGGCGGCGAAGGGGCGCACCGCCGCCAGGCCGGGAGCGGGCGCCGCCGCGGACGCGTCCGACGGCGCCACGTGCTGCTCGATGATCCCGCCGATCGCCGCCAGCAGGGACGGCACATAGCGCCCCTTGAGCCAGGCCCCGCCCCTGGGATCGAACACCGCCTTCAGCTCCTCGGCGACGAAGGAGACGTCGCCGCCGCGCCGGAAGACCGCCGAGATCATCCGGGTCAGGCCCAGGGTCCAGGCGTAGTGGTCCATGTTCTTGGAGTTGATGAAGATCTCGAACGGGCGGCGCACGCCGCCCTCGGACACGTCGTTTATGGTCACATAGACCGCATGCGCGCTTTCGGGCCAGGCCAGCTTGTAGGTCGCCCCGGCCAGCGCCTCGGGACGCGGCGACAGCTGGGTTTCGGCGGCCGCCTCGGCCGGCGCGGCCGTGGCCGCGACCGAGAGCACCGACCCGGTGACGTCGTTGGGCCGGTAGGTGGTGAGCCCCTTGCAGCCCAGCCGATAGCCCTGGCGATAGATGTCGGCGAAGTCGTCGAAGGCGATGGTCTCCGGGCAGTTCACCGTCTTGGAGATCGAGCTGTCCACCTGGGCCTGGGCGGCGGCCTGCATGCGCAGGTGGTCGGCCGGGGTCAGGGTCTGGGCGCTGACGAAGACCTCCTGTGGCGGCGGCGCATCGCCGCGCAGGCGCTTCCACACGCCCAGCGCATAGTCCTCGACAGCCTCCTCCCGGGTCGAACCGTCGGCCTGCCGCACCTTGCGCACATAGGAATAGGCGAACACCGGCTCGATGCCCGAGGAGACGTTGCCGGCCAGGAGCGACGTGGTGCCGGTCGGCGCGATCGAGGTCAGGCAGCCGTTGCGAAGGCCATGCTCGCGGATGAGCTTGCGGGTCTGCCGGTCCAGGTCGGCCAGATTGGGCCGCTCGAGGATCGTCGCGTCATAAAGCGGGAAGACGCCCTTCTCCGCCGCCAGCTCGGCCGAGGCGCGATAGGCCTCGCGCTTGATGAGGCCCAGCCAACGGTCGGTGAGCGCGACCGCGCGCTCGTCGCCGTAGCGGGCGCCGCAGAACACCAGGGCGTCGGCCAGGCCGGTGACGCCCAGGCCCAGCCGTCGCTTGGACACCGCCTCCTCCGCCTGGGCCGGCAGCGGGAAGCGGGAGACGTCGATGACGTTGTCCAGCATGCGCACGGCCGTGCGGGTCAGATCGGCGAGCGCCGCCTCGTCCACGTCCGCGCCCGGCTCGAAAGGTCGCTCGACCAGCCGCGCGAGGTTGATCGAACCCAGCAGGCAGGCGCCGTAGGGCGGCAGCATCTGCTCGCCGCAGGGATTGCTGGCCAGGATGGTCTCGCAGTA
>DASUIJ010000165.1:0-6818 GCA_036279815.1 Phenylobacterium sp.
CGCGCCCGGATGCTGTCCTACGTGGATCGCGGCTCGATCCTGCTGGTGGTCTATTCCGCCTTCTCGGAGGCGGTGGTCGGCGGCATCTGGAGCCGGGTCGGGCCGCTGGACCTGCTGCGCCTGCTGGTGCTCTGCGCCGTCCTGCTGGCCGTCGTCCTGATGGTCACCGTCACCGCGGCGCGGGCGTTCAGGTTCGACAAGGCCGACGAAATCACCATCGTCTTCTGCGGCTCGAAGAAGAGCCTGGCCAGCGGCGTGCCCATGGCCGGCGTCCTGTTCCCCGGCGCCACCCTGGGCCTGATGCTGCTGCCGATCATGATCTTCCATCAGATCCAGCTGATGGCCTGCGCGGTGATCGCCAGCGCATACGCCCGCCGCGACGAAACCGAAGCGGACACGGCGCCCCAGACCGTCTAGAGAGCCTCCCATGACCGAAAAGACCCTTCCCCTCGACGGCCAGATCGCCCTCGTCACCGGCGCCACGCGTGGCATCGGCCATGCCTGCGCCCTGGCCCTGGCCCAGGCCGGCGCCCACATCGTCGCCACGGCTCGAACCCAGGGCGGGCTGGAAGCCCTGGACGACGAGATCAAGGCGCTGACCGGCAAGTCCGCCACCCTCGTCCCGCTGGACCTCGCCCAGCCGGAGGGCCTCGACCAACTGGGCCTGGCGATCCATCAGCGTTTCGGCCGCCTCGACCTGCTGGTCCACTGCGGGGCCATCCTGGGGGCGCTGACCCCGGTCAGCCACGTCGATCCCAGCCTCTGGGACAAGGTGATGACGGTCAACGCCACCGCCACCTACCGGCTGATCCGCTCCACGGAGCCGCTGCTGAAGGCCGCGCCGCACGGACGGGCCATCTTCCTCACCACCGGCCGCGTCGCCCGCCCCAAGGCCTTCTGGGGCCCCTATGGAGCCTCCAAGGCGGCGATGGAGCACATCGTGCGCACCTGGGCCGACGAGCTGGAGAATACGACCGTCCGGGCGGCCCTGGTCGATCCCAACGCCATGCGCACCAGGATGCGCGCCGAGGCCATGCCCGGCGAGGATCCGGCCAGCCTGCCGGATCCCTCGGAAATCGGTCCGCTGATCGTCGAACTGGCCCAGTCCGACCTGGGTCAGCCGACCTCTAACGTCGTGTTTTCGGAGTGGAAGTCAAAGCGCGGTTCGCCCGTTTCGGCTTGACGCCCGACCGCGCCAGCTTCTGGGCCCGCCCCTTGGGCGCGCCGGTGGGCTTGGGCTTGGACACATAGGCTTTCTTCGGCTTCGCAGCCGCGCCGGCCTTGGCCTTGGCCGCCGCGGCGGCCCGGGTCTTGGTGGCCAGGCCGGTCCTGGCCTTGTTGCGGTTGGGCCGGGGCGCGTCGGACGCGCCGCTGCTCTTGGCCTCGCCCTCCGCGAAGGGATTCTTGTTCGACTTCACGGTCAGCCGCATGGGCACGCCCGGCAGGTCGAAGCTCTCGCGTAGCGAGTGGATCAGGTAGCGCCGATAGTGGTCCGGCAGCTGGTCGGCGCGGCTGGCGAACATCACGAAGGTCGGCGGCCGGGCCTTGGTCTGGGCCATGTATTTCGGCTTCACCCTGTGACCGCCCACCGCCGGCGGCGGGTGGCGCTGGATGGCCATGGCCAGCCAGTCGTTCAGGTCGCGGGTCTTCACCTTGGTCGACCAGTCGGCGTGCACCTTGAACACCGCGGGCATCAACCGATCCAGGCCCCGGCCGGTCTCGGCGGACAGCGCCACCACGGGCGCGCCGCGAAGCTGCGGCAACAGGCGGCTGGCCTCCTCGTTGAATTCCGCCAGCTTGGCCTGCGGGTCCTCGACCAGGTCCCACTTGGCCAGGACATAGACCAGGGCCCGGCCCTCCCGCTCCACCAGGTCGGCGATCTGCAGGTCCTGGATCTCGAAGGGATGGGTGGCGTCCATCACCAGGATGACCACCTCGGCGAAGGTGATCGCCCGGATCGAGTCGGCGGTCGAAAGCTTCTCCAGCTTCTCCTGGACCTTGGCCTTGCGACGAAGGCCGGCGGTGTCCACCAGCCGGATCGGCCGGCCCTCCCATTCCCAGTCGACCGGAATCGCGTCGCGCGTGATCCCCGCCTCGGGACCGGTGAGCAGCCGCTCCTCGCCGATCAGCTTGTTGATCAGGGTCGACTTGCCGGCGTTGGGCCGACCGACGATCGCGATCTTGACCGGATTGACCGCCAGCTCGCCGTCCACCAGCTCGTGCTCGTCCGACAGGCCGACCAGCGCCTGGTAGAGGTCGGCCATGCCTTCGCCGTGCTCGGCGGAAATCGGGATCGGCTCGCCCAGGCCCAGGCGGAAGGCCTCGTTGACCCCCTCGTCGCCCTGCTTGCCCTCGGCCTTGTTCGCGACCAGCACCACCGGCTTGTCGGAACGGCGCAGGATCTCGCCGAACACCTCGTCCATGGGGGTGACCCCCTCGCGGGCGTCGACCACGAACACGGCCACGTCGCATTCCAGGATGGCGAGTTCGGTCTGGGCGCGCATCCGCGCCTCGAGGCTGTCGTCGGTGACGTCCTCGAAGCCGGCGGTGTCGATCAGCTCCAGGTCCAGGTCGCCGATGCTGCCCGTGCCGAACCGCCGGTCGCGGGTCACGCCGGGCCTGTCGTCGACGATGGCGAGCTTCTTGCCCGCCAGCCGGTTGAACAGCGTCGATTTCCCGACGTTCGGACGCCCTACGATCGCAAGCCTCAGGGGCATGACGGCGTCCTCACGCTGCTTAGCGCAGCGCGATGAGTTGAGCCTCATCGGTCGCGATATAGATGGTCCCGTTCAGGGAAATCGGGCCGATCAGCACGGGCTGGCCGAGCTGCAGCGTCTTTTCCACGACGCCGGTCTTGGCGTTGATCGCCACGACCTCGCCGGTGTCCGAGGCGGTGATGAGACGGCCGCTGGCCAGGATCGGGCTCGACCACAGGGGATGGACGATGTTCTTCTTCTTGCCCTTGCCCAGGCCGGTGAAGAAGGCGCCGCGGCCCTTCTTGTTGCGGCCCTCGCTGAGGTCGCGGACCCAGTAGACCTGCCCGGTCTCGCGGGAGACGCAATAGACCTTGCCGATCTTGTCGATGACATAGACCACGTCGCCCGCCGGCCAGGGGGTGGTGATCCCGGTGATCGGCAGGGTCCATCGGGCCTGACCGGTGCGCAGGTCGGTGGCGGCGAAGATGCCCGAATGGCTCACGGCGAACACGTCGCCCTGGTAGATCACCGGGCGGCCGGGGATGTCGCGGATTTCGGACAGCGCGTTGGTGCGGCTGGCCCGCGACAGGGCCTCGTTCCACAGGTCGTTGCCGTTGGCGGTGCGCAGGGCGACCAGTTCGCCCGAACCGAACGAGGCCACCACCGTGTCGCCCGACACGGCGGGGCTGGAGGCGGCCAGGATCCGGGCCGGTTCCGACAGCGCCTGATAGGTCCAGCCGTCGGCGCCGGTGGCGGCGTCGAAGGTCAGCAGGGTGTTGTCGATCGCCACCACGAACACCCGCCCGCCGGCGATGGTCGGCGCGGCGTGGACCGGCTGCTCGGTGTTGGTCCGCCAGATCACCGCGCCGGTGTCGGCGTTGAGCTGGGCGACGAACCGGTAGCCGGAGGACACAACCAGCTTGCCATCGGCGATGGCCAGGCCGCCGCCGAAGGCTTCTTTGTCGCGCTTGTTCTTCGGCCGCAGGTCCGTGCGCCAGATCTCCGCGCCGGAGGCCGCGTCATGGGCCGAGACCGTGGCCTCGCCGTCCATGACGTAGACCTTGCCGTTCACGGCGATGGGAGGGGCGGTCACGTGGGCGCCGCGGGTGGATTTCTGGCCGAAGCCCTTCTTCCAGGCGACGGACAGGTCGCCGCCGCCCTGGACATGCTCGATGGACTGCTCGGGCGTGCCGCCGGGCAGGGACCACTGGGTCACCGGCTGCGGATCGGGCAGGAAGAAATCGGCGCCCTTCAGGCCCTCGGCAGGCTCGACCTTGTCGTCGAAGGCGACGATGGCGATCCGTTTGCCTTCGGAAGCGACTTCCTTGGCTTCCTTGTCGGCGCGGTGGAACGGATTGATTCGGCTCACGGTCGAACAGCCGCTCGCGGTCACGCTGACCGCCAACAGGAGGACGAGAAGGCCGTTGCGGCGCATGGACGTCATTGGGCGATCGGGTCTTGCTGTTGCGGCGCGGTCAGGCCGGGAATGGCGGCGCCAGGGGCGAGCGGGATAGGCGGCGGAAGGGCCATGGCGGCCTTGGCGACGGCGGGGACCATCTTGGCCGAGCCCGAATCGATCAGCGCCATGGCGGCGCGGGCCCGGTCGCGGGCGCCTTGCTGGGCGTCGGGCAGCAGCGAGACCACGACGAAGTCGCCCCGCGCGCCGGCGGTGTCGCCCGCCATCAGCTTGGCGAAGGCCAGCGCCTCGCGCGCCTCGGTTCGATAGGGACGGCCTTCCTTCATCAACGGCTCCAGTCGCGCCTGAATGTCCTTCAGGGGCGCGGTGTCGAGCAGTGCGAAGGCGGATTTGAGGCTGGCGACGTCGGCGAGCATCGGATCCGGGGACGCGGCGGCGGCCTCGTCGAACAGCTTCACGGCGCCCGGAACATCGTTGGCGGCGAGCCTGATCCCGCCCAGGTGCTGCAGGGCCAGGGACTTGTAGGCCTTGGACGGCGAGTTGGAGACCTCGGTCCACAGGGTCTGGGCCTCGGCGGTTCGACCCTGGTCCAGGGCCTCCATCGCCTGGGCGTACTCCTCGGAGGCCTTGGCGGCGGCCTTGGTCCGGGAGTTCTCATAGACCCACACGCCCACGGAGACAGCCAGGGCGAGCACAAGGGCGCCGGCCACCCAGGGCAGGAACTTCAGCGCAAGCGCCTTGTAGCGGTCGGAGCGAAGCTGCTCCTCGACCTCTTCAAAGACATCGACCACGTAAGGGAACTCCGCTCGAACGGCGCAAGGGATTAGAGCGGCGGAACCTATAGCGGCGAGGTCCCCGCCGCAACGGTCCGGGTTCCGGGCCCCGATAAACCCCTCTGACGGGGAAGCATGGCCGAACCGTGGCCGCTCAGCCCTCGCCCGCCATGAAGCGTTCGAAGGCGTCCTTGTACTCGGCGCTCCAGCGCGAAAGCGCCGGCCTGTTGAGGATCAGGTCGTCGGCGGCCCAACGGATGCGCTTCTCGTCCATGTCCCGGGTGACGTCGTTGTCCGGACACAGGATGTAGAAATCCCCGCGGTCCAGGGCCGCGAGCATGAACTCGACCACCTGCTCCGGCGTCCAGGCGCCCGGCGGCTTCCCGCTCGCGCGCGCCCGGGTCATCCCCGTGAAGGTGAAACCGGGAATCAGCAGGTGGGCCGTGACCTTCCCGCCCTCGAGATTTCGAAGCTGGTGCGCCAGCCCCTCGGTCAGGGTCTTCACCCCGGCCTTGGTGACATTGTAGGCGACGTCGCCCGGCGGGTTGGTGATCCCCTGCTTGGAGCCGGTGTTGATGATCGCCGCGGGGGTTCCCTGGGCGATCATGGCCGGCGTGAAGGCATGGACCGCGTTGATCACCCCCCACAGGTTCACCTCCAGCAGCCTGCGCCAGCGATCGGTGTGCTCCCACGCCCCGCCGCCGCCGCCGATCCCGGCGTTGTTCATCAGCACGCCCACCTCGCCGAACCGGGCGTAGACCGCCGCTCGCAGGGCCTCGACCTCCTCCGGGCGCGAGACGTCGGTCGGCTGGGCGAAGACGTCGCCCGGAGCGCGGGCCAGGCTCGAGACCTCCGCCGCGGCGGCCTCCAGGGCCGGGCCGCCCAGGTCCGCCAGGCACACCTTGAGACCTCGCCGGGCGAACGCCTTCGCCGCGGCCAGTCCGATGCCGCTGGCGGCGCCGGCGACCACGGCCGAGCGTCCGGCGGTGATGGCGGGATGGGTCATGGGCATGCCTCCTTGCATCGTATCCGGAACGACCGGCGCCGCGCCCCGGCGTCCATCTCAAGCGCGACCGCCCGGCGATCCGGCCGGGCGAGCGCCCCTACCCCGCCTTGGCGAAGTAGAGTTCGGCCGGTCCGGGGAAGCGGCGCTGGCGAACGTCCTCGGCATAGGCCGCCACCGCCTTGGAGATCTCGCCCCGCAAGTCGGCGTAGCGGCGCACGAACTTGGGCGTCCAGTCGAACAGGCCCAGCATGTCGTCGGTGACCAGGATCTGGCCGTCGCATCCGGCGGAAGCCCCGATGCCGATGGTGGGCACCGACACCGCGTGGGTGATCTCCCGCGCCAGGCCCTCGGCCACGCCCTCGACCACGATCGCGAAGGCGCCGGCGTCGGCCACGGCCTTGGCCTCGGCCAGGATCCGGGCGCGTTCTTCGGCGCCGCGTCCCTTGGCCTTGAAACCGCCGTCCACCAGCACCGCCTGGGGCTTCAGGCCCACATGGCCCATGACCGGGATGCCGCGCTGGATCAGGTATTCGATGGTGTGGACCACCGTGGCGCCGCTCTCGACCTTCACGGCCTGGGCGCCGGTCTCCTTCATCACCCGCGCGGCGTTGGCGTAGGCGATCTCCGGCGCGCCCTCGTAGGAGCCGAAGGGCATGTCCACCACCACCATGGCCCGCTTGGCCGTGCGCATCACCGCCTGGCCGTGCAGGATCATCATCTCCAGGGTGACGCCCACCGTATTGGGCAGGCCGTGCACCACCATGCCCACGGAGTCGCCCACCAGCATCAGGTCGCAATGCTCGTCGAGCAGCTCCGCCATCGGAGCCGTATAGGCGGTGAGGCAGACGATGGGGGTCTTACCCTTACGCGCGGTGATGTCCGGCGCGGCGAGCCGCCGGCCGGTATCCTTACGATGTGACGACAAA
>DASUIJ010000166.1:0-8375 GCA_036279815.1 Phenylobacterium sp.
GGACGCAGCAGGTCGCCGCCGAGCTGGAGGTTGTAGGGCGGGTCCGCGAAGACCAGGTCGACGGATTTCGCCGGGAGCTTCTTCAGCTCCTCGATGCAATCGCCCAGGATGATGGTGTCGGGGGAAAGACCCATGGCCGCCTCGCTACTTACGAAGCTGAATCCTGAATCTTCGTGGTGAAGGGCGCGTTTCCGAACGTGGTAAACGCGCGTTAAATCCCGCCCCGCCGTTTCATCCAGGCACGGTGCGGGCGGACGTCGGCGAGGCCCCGCGCTCCGCCGCGGCCCGCGGACGCGTCAGTCCTGATTCAATTGGCCCATTCCAGCGCCTTCCAGCGCCAGGCGGATCGGCGCCCAGCCGCGCCGATGGATCGGGCAGGGGCCAAGGCGCTGCAGGGCCTCGACATGGACGGGGGCGTGGTAGCCCTTGTGCGCCGCGAAGCCGTAGCCGGGATAGAGCCCGTCCATCTCCGCCATCAGCCGGTCACGGGCGACCTTGGCCAGGATCGAAGCCGCGGCGATGGAGGCGCTGATGGAATCGCCCTTCACCACCGTCCGGATCGGCACGGCCAGCTTGAAGGCGTAGTTGCCGTCCACCAGGGCGAAGGCCGGCGCGACCTTAAGGGCCGCCACCGCCCGGTGCATGGCCAGGCCCGTGGCGTGCAGGATGTTGAGCTCGGCGATCTCCTCCACCGAGGCCATGGCCACGCCCCAGGCGAGGGCGGTCTCCTTGATCTCGATCTCCAGGCCCTCGCGGGCCCGGGCGGAGAGCTTCTTGGAATCGTCCAGCCCCTTGGGGATGCGGTCGGGGTCGAGGATCACCGCGCCGGCCGAGACCGGTCCCGCCCAGGGGCCGCGACCGGCCTCGTCCACCCCGCAGACGGGAGACGGGCAGGCGGCCTCGAGCAGGAAGTCGGGCATCAGGCGCCCATTTTCCGGATCGGCTCGTGGCAATGGCAGTCGACCAGATGGTCGTTCACGAAGCCGGTGGCCTGCATGAAGGCGTAGACGATCACCGGGCCGACGAACTTGAAGCCCCTGGCCTTCAGCGCCTTGGCCATGTCCTCGGCGACAGGGGTCTTGGCCGGGACCTGCGATATGGCGTCGAAGCGGTTCTGGATCGGCTTGCCGTCGGTGAAGGCCCAGAGGAATTTCGAGAAATCCTCGCCCCGGTCGCGCATGTCCAGGTAGATCCGCGCGCCGGAAATGGCCGCGTCGATCTTGGCGTTGGAGCGGACGATGCCCGCGTCGGCCATCAGTCGGGCGCGGTCGGCCTCGCCGTAGCGGGCGACCTTCTCCGGGTCGAAGCCGTCGAACGCCGCGCGGAAGGCGTCGCGCTTGCGGAGGATGGTGATCCAGGCCAGGCCGGCCTGGAACCCGTCCAGGACCAGCTTTTCCCACAGGGCCCGGGAATCGTATTCCGGCACGCCCCATTCCGTGTCGTGATAGGCCTCGTACAGGGGATCGCCCTGCATTCCGCGCCAGCCGCAGCGAATCGGGTCCGTGCTCATGCCGTCCTTGTCGCAAACCGGCGCGCGGGGGGGCAAGCGGGACTGACGGCGATGGCGTTCGAGAGCTTCCAACTGTCGCGGGTGGACGTGGGCGAGGCGACCCTGCGGGTGCGGCACGGGGGATCCGGCCCGCCGCTCCTGCTGCTGCACGGCTATCCGGAGACCCACATGATGTGGGGCAGGATCGCCGACGACCTGGCGCGGGACTTCACGGTGATCGCGCCGGACCTGAGGGGCTATGGCGAAAGCAGCAAGCCGGCGGCCGCGCCCGACCACGAGACCTATTCCAAGCGCGCCATGGCCCGCGACGCCATCGCCCTGATGCGGCATTTCGGTCACCGGCGCTTCAACCTGACGGGTCACGACCGGGGCGGGCGGGTCGGATACAGGCTGGCGCTCGACCATCCGGATGCGGTGATCCGGCTCTCGATCCTGGACATCATCCCCACCGCCGAGGTCTGGGCCCGCGCCAACAAGGCGTTCGCCCTGGGCTACTGGCACTGGTCGTTCCTGGCCCAGCCGGCGCCGTTCCCCGAGACCCTGATCGGCCACGATCCGGAGACCTTCCTGTTCGGCGGCATGCTGCGTGGGGGCAAGGCGCCCTTCGCGCCGGACGCCTATGCCGACTACCGGGCCGCCGCCGCCGACCCGGCGGTGATCCACGCCATGTGCGAGGACTACCGCGCCGGGGCCTCCTACGACGTCGCCGCCGATCAGGCCGACCGGGGCGTGAGGAAGATCCCCTGCCCGGTGCAGATCCTGTGGGGCGGCAAGGGCGCGCTGGCGGCCTGGTACGACGTGCTGGCGGTCTGGCGCGAGTGGGCCGACGACGTGACGGGCCAGGCGATCGACTGCGGCCACTTCATTCCCGAAGAGCGTCCGGCGGAGACGCTGGCCGCGCTGAGGTCGTTCTTCCTCGGCCAGGCGTCGCCCGGAACGCCCTAAGGGCTTGTCCGGGACGCCGACGGGACTAGGTGCTCTCGCCGTCCATCCATGCCGGTCGCTCCACCCGCACCGGTCGTCCCTCCGCCGTCAGCTCCCCGCCGATCCGGTCCAGGCGCAGCAGGGCCATGGCGCGGCCGTCGCGGCCGGACAGCACCTCCCCGGCGCGAAGGTCGCCCGCGAGCACCTCGGTCCCGACGGCCGGCGCTTCGCCGTCGAACGCGATCGGCAGCATGCGGGTCTTGATCGTGCCCCGTCGCTTCATGCGCGAGGTGGTCTCCTGGCCGACGAAGCAGCCCTTCCTGAAGTCGATGCCGTTCAGCAGGTCGAAATCGGCTTCGATGGGATAGGTCCTGTCCGAACCCCAGTCGGTTGAGCCGGGGACGCCCAGGGCCAGGCGGTGCGCGTCATAGGCGTCCTCTGCGACGGTCGGGGTCTCGGCGACGCCGTAGCCTCGGGCGCCGAGGGCGGGAAGGCGGGGATCGGCGATCCAGCCGGGCCCGGTCATGGTCCCCAGCGCGGCCAGCACCGGCGTTTCGTCGGCGGCGATCTCCACCTTGGCCCGCAGGCGGTACATCATCAGCCGCTGGATCAGGGCGTCGCGGCGTCCGGCCTCCACGTCCAGCCATGCGCCGTCCGGCCGACCCACCACGAACAGGTCGAACAGCAGCCGCCCCTGCGGGGTCAGCAGCGCGCCCAGGCGCGCCTCGCCGGGGCGCAGGGTCTCGACGTCCTGGCTGATCAGGTTCTGGAGGAAATCGCGCCAGTCGGCGCCGCCGATGCGGATCAGGGCGCGGTCGGCCAGTCGAACGATGGGAACTGCGTCTGTCATGGAGTCGCAGTTAAGGATCGTTCGGGTGGAGCGCCAGCCATGGGACCCCTATACAGGGCCGATGCCCTCCGGGTCCTTCCCGATTCTGTTCATAACCGCCACTCGGATTGGCGACGCCGTGCTGTCTTCAGGCCTGATCAAGCATCTGGCCGACGAGATCCCGCAGGCGCGCTTCACCATCGTGGCCGGTCCGGTGGCGGCGCCGCTGTTCGTCGACGTGCCGCGCCTGGACCGGGTGATCGTCTTCGAAAAGTCGAAAGACGGCGGCCACTGGTTCAAGCTCTGGCGCCAGGTGCGCGAGACCGAGTGGGGCCTGATCGTCGACATGCGCGGTTCGGCGATTTCCGGGCTGCTGAAACGCAGGCGCCGCGCGGTCTTCAAGCGCAGCTCGGGCCCGCCGGTCCACAAGGTGATCGAGGCCGCGCGGGTGCTGAAGATGGAGGGCGCCCCGGCCGCGCCCTATCTCTTCACCAGCCAGGAGACCGAGGACGCCGCGGCGGAGCTGACCGCCGGGCCGGGACCGATCCTGGCCCTGGCGCCGGCCGCCAACTGGGTGGGCAAGACCTGGCCCCTGGAGCGCTTCGCGCAGGTGGCGATCCAGTTGCTGGGCGAAAGCGGTCCGCTGCAGGGCGGGCGGCTGATGGTGCTGGGCGCGCCGGAGGACGCCAATGTGGTCCAGGCCCTGCGCCATGTGGCGCCGAAGGGCCGGTTCATCGACCTTGTGGGCAAGGTCGATCTGCTGACCGCCTACGCCTGCCTGAAACACGTCCGGCTGTTCATCGGCAACGATTCCGGCCTGATGCATCTGGCGGCGGCGGCGGGCGCGCCGACGGTCGGCCTGTTCGGCCCCTCGGACGAGCGGCTCTACGCGCCATGGGGTCCGAAGACCCGGGTGGTGCGGGGCGCGCGGGAGTTCGAAGAGATCGTGGCGGTTGACCCGGGCTTCCAGCAGGCGCTCTGTCATATGATGGATCTGCCCGTCGACACGGTGGTCGCCGCGGCGAAAGACCTGCTGGCCGCGACCTGAACCTTAATCCCGAGTTCCGATGCCTGAGACCTATGACCTGATCGTTCGCGGCGGCGAACTGGTGAACCATGCCGGGCGCGGCCTGGCCGACGTGGGCGTTCGCGGCGGCAAGGTGGCCGCCATCGGCGACCTCTCCCAGGCCTCGGCGGGCGAGGTGTTCGACGCCAGGGGGCTGACGGTGCTGCCCGGGGTCATCGACACCCAGGTCCACTTCCGCGAGCCGGGCCTGGAGTGGAAGGAGGACCTGGAGAGCGGGTCTCGCGCCGCCGTCCTGGGCGGCGTCGTCGCCGTGTTCGAGATGCCGAACACCGAGCCGACCACCACCGACCCCGACTCCCTGGCCGACAAGCTGGAGCGCGCCAGGGGCCGCATGCACTGCGACCACGCCTTCTATGTGGGCGGCACCCACGAGAACGCCCGGTTCCTGGGCGAGCTGGAACGCCTGCCCGGCTGCTGCGGGATCAAGGTGTTCATGGGCGCGTCGACCGGCACCCTGCTGGTGCAGGACGACGAGGGCGTCGAGCAGGTGCTGCGCCACGTGAACCGCCGCGCCGCCTTCCATTCCGAGGACGAGTACCGCCTGGCCGAACGCCGGCCGCTGGCGCGCACCGGCGACTGGACCAGCCACGAGGAGGTGCGCGACGCCGCCTCGGCCCTGGAATCCACCCACCGGCTGGTGCGCATCGCCTCGGGCCTGGGCAAGCGCATCCACGTCCTGCACGTCACCACCGCCGAGGAAATGACCTTCCTCAGCCAGCACAAGGACGTGGCCAGCGTCGAGGTCACGCCGCAGCACCTGACCCTGACCGCGCCGGAAGCCTATGAGCGGCTGAAAGGCTACGCCCAGATGAACCCGCCGATCCGGGGCGCCAAGCACCAGGCGGGCCTGTGGTGGGGCGTGGGCGCCGGTGTCGCCGACGTGCTGGGCTCCGACCATGCGCCGCACACCTCCGAGGAGAAGGCCCGGCCCTATCCGGCCTCGCCCTCCGGCATGCCGGGCGTTCAGACCCTGGTGCCCATCATGCTGACCCACGTGGCCGAGGGTCGGCTGACGCTGGAGCGGTTCGTGGACCTGTCGAGCCATGGAGCCAACCGGCTGTTCGGCATGGCCGACAAGGGCCGGCTGGCCGTCGGCAACGACGCCGACATCACCATCGTCGACCTGAAGGCCCGCCGCACGATCCGCCACCAGGACATGGCCAGCCGGGTGGGCTGGACCCCCTTCGACGGCTTCGAGGCCAAGGGCTGGCCCATGGCGACCATCATCCGTGGCCGGGTGGTGATGCGCGAGGACGAGGTGGTGGCCCCGCACCAGGGCGAGCCCGTGCGGTTCGCCGAGACCCTGGCGGGGTAGAAGGCCGCCGCTCTTGCCCGGCGATGACCCGACGGGCACGTTAGGCGGCTGCGCGGCGAAGCCGCGAACCAGGGAGAAGAGACACATGGCCACCTTGAAGCGCTGGGTGCTGCGCCGACGCCCCCTGGGCGAAATCCAGCCCGGGGATCTGGAACTGGTCGAGGAGCCGATCCGCGACCTGCAGGACGGCGAGGTTCTGGTGCGGACCCTCTATCTGTCCCTCGACCCCACCAACCGCATCTGGATGAGCGACCAGGACCAGTACATGCCGCCCGTGGGCATCGGCGACACCATGCGCGGCGGGTCGCTCGGCGTGGTGGAGATGTCGCGCTCCGACCGGTTCAAGCAGGGTGACGTGGTCAATACCGGCCTGGGCGGCTGGTCGACCCACGTGATCTCCAACGGCATGATGCTTTCGCCCGCGCCGCAACTGCCGGGCGTGCCGCTGACGGCCTATATGAGCGTCCTGGGCGCCACGGGCCTGACGGCCTGGTTCGGCATGTGCGACATCGGCAAGCCGCAGCCCGGCGAGACCGTGGTCGTCTCCGCCGCCGCGGGCGCCGTGGGCTCCATCGCCGGCCAGATCGCCAAGCTGAAGGGCGCGCGGGTCGTCGGCGTCGCCGGCGGCAAGGCCAAGTGCGACTGGCTGACCGGCGAGCTCGGGTTCGACGGGGCCATCGACTACAAGAACGAGGATGTCGGGCGGGCGCTCGACCGGCTTTGCCCGAACGGCGTCGACGTCAATTTCGAGAACGTCGGCGGCGACATCATGGACGCCGTGTTTTCGCGGATGAACAATTTCGGCCGCATGCCCCTCTGCGGCATGATCTCGACCTACAACGACAATAGCCGTCCCTCCGGTCCGACCGACTTCGCCCGGGTCCTCATGCACCGGCTGACCATCCGGGGCTTCATCATCACCGATTTCCTGCCGCGGGCGGGCGAAGCCATGGCCGAGCTGATCCCGTGGGTGATGGAAGGCAAGCTCAAGTGGAAGGTGCACGTCGACCAGGGGCTGGAAGGCGCCATGGATTCGCTGCAGCGCCTGTTCACCGGCGCGCACGACGGCAAGCTGCTGATCCAGGTCTCTCCCGAACCCTGAGGCGGCGGGCGAGGACAGGGCGCCGACGTCGCGCCCTGCCCGCCTTCGCCGATGTCCGGCCGTGGGCGCGGTCGTCGTCCGGTCCGGCGATCGCGCGCTTGACCCTTTGCCTCGGATCGGTCGGCTGCTAGGCCTTGGCCCCATGGACGCCGAGCTCAAAATCGCCACCGCCCCCTATCGCGACGCCCGTTATGCGCCGCGCCGCCTCGACGTGGAGCGCCGCGCCGACGGGACGATGATCCTGTTCAACCCGACCCCGGTGATCGCGCCGTTCCGCACCGTGAGCGACCCCATGGCCCACTGGGCCAAGGTCGCGCCGACCCGGACCTGGCTTGCCGAACGATCCGGCGAAGGCTGGCGCGAGCTCCCCTACGGAGAGGCGCAGGAGCAGGTCCAGGCCCTGGCCGGCGGACTGCGCGCCCTGGGCGTGGTGGGGCCGCGGCCCTTGCTGATCCTGGCCCGCAACGGCCTGGAGCATGCGCTGATCAAGTATGCGGCGATGAGCCAGGGGATGCCCGCCGCGCCGGTGTCGCCGCAATACGGCCTGCCGGGCGCGAACCTGGCGAGGCTGGCCCATGCGGTGGAGGTGCTGAACCCCGCGGCGGTGTTCACCGAGGACGCCGCCCTGTTCGGCGATGCGCTGGACGCGCCGTTCCTCGCGGGCCTGCCGGTGATCGCGGCCAGGAACGCCCGGCCCGGCGACGTGGCCTTCGAGACGCTGCTGGCCTCGACGCCCGCCGCCGCCAGCGCCGACCCGGCGGACACCGCCAAGTACCTGCTGACCTCCGGATCCACCGGACGCCCGAAGGCGGTGATCTGCCGCCACGCGGCCATCGCCTTCAACGCCGCCCAGGTGGCCTCCTGTTTCGACGACCCCGACCCGCCGGTCATCGTCAACGCCGCGCCCTGGAGCCACAGCCTGGGCGCCAACGCCATCCTGCACATGTCCACCCATCGCGGCGGCACGGTCTACATCGACGCCGGACAGCCTGTGGCGGGACGCTTCGCCGAGACGGTGCGGAACCTCAAGGAGATCGCGCCCACCTATCACAACATGGTCCCGGCCGGCTGGATGCTGTTCGCCGGCGAGCTGGAGCGCGACGAGGACCTGGCGCGGACGTTCTTCTCCCGGGTGCGGGCCCTGCAGTACGGCGGGGCCAATCTGGGCCAGGAGATCTGCGACCGCATCCAGGCGGTGGCCGTGCGCACGGTGGGCGAGCGGATCAGCTTCGGCAGCGGCTATGGCGCCACCGAGACCGGCCCGACCGCGGCCAATGTCCACTGGCACAACAACCGCATGGGCATGATGGGCCTGCCGCTTCCGGGGACTTCGGTGAAGCTGGCGCCCGACGGCGAGCGGCTGGAGTTCCGCGTCAAGGGTCCGCAGGTGACCCAGGGCTATCTGGGCCTGCCCGAAGTGTCCGCCGCCAGCTTCGACGAGGAAGGCTTCTATCGGCTGGGCGACGCGGCGCGGCTGATCGACCCGGTGGATCCCGGCCAGGGCCTGGCCTTCGACGGGCGGCTGTCGGAGAATTTCAAGCTGGCCAGCGGCACGTTCGTCAGCGTCGGCGACCTGCGGATCAACGCCGTGGGCGCGGTGGGCGACGC
>DASUIJ010000167.1:0-9411 GCA_036279815.1 Phenylobacterium sp.
CGTGTCGGGCCGGCTCGCCCAGGCCGAGAACGTCCGCACCGCCCTGCAATATGTGGCGCGCGGCGAGGCCCCGCTGGGGATCGTCTACGACACCGACGCCAAGGTCGAGCCCGGGGTGCGGATCGTGGGCGTCTTCCCGGCCGCCAGCCATCCGGCGATCGTCTATCCGGCCGCCGTCGTGGCGGGCTCGAAGAGTCCGGACGCCGGAACCTTCCTCGCCTTCCTGAGCGGCCCGGAAGCCCGCGCGGTGTTCCGCAAGTACGGCTTCGCGATCCCGCCCAGGCGCTAGTCCCTACTGGGCCTCGAAGAATTCGTCGGGCCCCTCGACCTCCACCAGCCTGCCGCGCCGGATCTCCAGGAACCGCGTCGCGGCGGTCCGGGTGAAGTAGCGGTCGTGGCTGACGAACAGGCAGGCGACGTCCGAGGCCTCGAGCTGGGCCTCCAGGTCTTCCTGGCCCTCGATGTCCAGGTGGTTGGTGGGTTCGTCGAGGAGGTAGAGGTTGGGCTTGGCCAGCCGCATCTTCAGGAAGGTCAGTCGCGCCCGCTCCCCGTGGCTCAGGTCGGCGATCGGCCCCTTGATCCGGTGATAGGGAAAGCCCGCCTTGGCCAGCAGGGCGTTGGCGTCCTTCGTCGTCGCGCCCTCGGCGGCCACCAGGTAGTCGAGCAGGCTGACGCGCAGCGGCAGCTCGGCCATGCGCTGGTCGAAATAGGTCAGCCGGCTCTGGGGGTTGAAGCGGATCGGCGCCTGGCCGTCATAGTGCTCCAGGTCCGGGTCGTAGGCGCGGGCGATGGCGTTCAGCAGCATCGACTTGCCGGCCCCGTTGATCCCCAGGATGGCGATCCGGTCCCCCGCCGCCACGTTCAGGCGCTCGACGCTGAACAGTTTCCGGCTGCCGTCGGGCACGGTGACGTCGTAGCCGTGCAGGCGCAGGGCGATCTTGGCGTCGATCTCGCCGTCGTGCAGTTCCAGCCGGCGCTCGCGGGCGACGTAGGATTCGGTGCGCTCGGTCTCGATCCGTTCGATCCGCTTCTCGGTGGCCTTGGCCCGCTTGTGGAACTTGTCGTTCTTCACGCCCCACACGCGATAGCGGGCGGCGACCTTCTCCAGCCGCTCGATCTCCCGGCCCTCGAGGTGGCGGCGCACGGCGTCGGCGGCGTCGCGGTGGAGCAGTTGTTCGCGCGCGGCGCTGAAGGGGGTGGCGAAGGAATGGGCGCCGTCCGAGCGCAGGAAGACGGTCCGCGTGGTGGTCCGTTCGAGGAACTCCCGGTCGTGGCTGACGATCAGCATCGGCAGCCGCGCCTCGTCGGC
The DNA here is from genome assembly GCA_036279815.1 of Phenylobacterium sp. Taxonomy (GTDB): domain Bacteria; phylum Pseudomonadota; class Alphaproteobacteria; order Caulobacterales; family Caulobacteraceae; genus Phenylobacterium. Next base: position 1,310 of record DASUIJ010000167.1, read on the forward strand.
CAGCCACCGCTCCAGGGTGTTGATGTTCGACAGGTCCAGGTGGTTGGTCGGCTCGTCGAGAATCAGCAGGTCCGGCTCGGCCAGCCTGGCCGCCGCGGCGATCAGCATCAGCCTCTGCCAGCCGCCGCTCAGGGACCCGAACGGCTGCTGCGCGGTCTCCCAGGCGACGCCGATCTCGTCCAGCAGGACGTCGACCTTCCAGTCCTCGGACCCGTCGGTCAGGGGCAGGGCGGATTCCAGCACCTCACGCACGCTGCGCTCGGCCAGGCCCGGCGGGACATCCTGCGGCACATAGCCGATCTTGAGGCCCCGCGAGCGGACGATCTGGCCGTCGTCCAGCTCCAGCTCGCCCAGCAGGCATTTCAGAAGAGTCGACTTTCCGGCCCCGTTCTCGCCGACCAGGGCCGTGCGGGCGTCATCCAGCTGGAAGCTGACGCCTTCGAAGACGCGCGTGGCGCCGTAGTAGAAACGGGCGTTCTCGACGCCCAGGACGGCCTGGCGGGACATTGTGTTTCAAGCGCCTGTCGGGCCTGTTGAAGGACGAGCCGGGGAACTTAACCTTGACCGTAGCATGGGGCTGTCACCTCATAGCGACACGGGGTGCGACTTGATAGCCCAGGGCATAGAAGGTCACGCTTTCTTTAAGCCTTGAAATCAACCTATTGCCAGGGCACACGAGCCCATAGTCCTGCATGCGAGGGCTGGAGCGGCCAAGCGCCTTGATCAAGGTGCAAACGCCTGCGGTCCGGGCTTCGCAGTCCATCGCAGTCCCCCCGCGTCTACGTCCAAGGCCCTGCATGATTTCGTCCCTTTTCGGCGCCATCTCGAACGATATCGCCATCGACCTCGGCACCGCCAACACCCTCATCTACATGAAGGGCAAAGGCATTGTGCTGAACGAGCCCTCGGTGGTGGCGCTGCGCAATGTCGGCGGCCGCAAGATCGTCCACGCCGTGGGCGTCGACGCCAAGCAGATGCTGGGCCGAACGCCGGGGCACATGGAAGCCATCCGCCCCATGCGCGACGGGGTCATCGCCGACTTCGAAGTCGCCGAGGAGATGATCAAGTACTTCATCCGCAAGGTTCACAACCGCAAGGGCTTCGTGAACCCCAAGGTGATCGTGTGCGTGCCCTCGGGCGCCACCGCCGTGGAGCGCCGCGCGATCAACGACAGCTGCCTGAACGCCGGCGGCCGCCGCGTGGGCCTGATCGACGAACCCATGGCCGCGGCCATCGGCGCGGGCCTGCCGATCCACGAGCCCACCGGCTCGATGGTGGTCGATATCGGCGGGGGCACCACCGAGGTGGCCGTGCTGTCCCTGTCGGGCATCGTCTATTCGCGCTCGGTCCGGGTCGGCGGCGACAAGATGGACGAGGCGATCATCAGCTACATGCGCCGCAACCATAACCTGCTGATCGGCGAGACCACCGCCGAGCGCATCAAGAAGGAGATTGGCACCGCCCGGGCTCCGGCCGACGGCGAGGGGCTGTCCATCGAGGTCAAGGGCCGCGACCTGATGCAGGGCGTGCCGCGCGAAGTGCGGATCAGCGAGAAGCAGGCTTCCGACGCGCTGTCCGAGCCGGTGAGCCAGATCGTCGACGCCGTGAAGATGGCGCTGGAAGCCACCCCGCCGGAGCTGGCCTCCGACATCGCCGACAAGGGCATCATGCTGACCGGCGGTGGCGCGCTGCTGCGCGGGCTGGACGCCGAAATCCGCGACCACACCGGCCTGCCGGTGACCGTGGCCGACGACCCGCTGTCCTGCGTGGCCCTGGGCTGCGGCAAAGTGCTCGAACATCCCAAGTGGATGAAGGGCGTGATGGACTCCTCGCTCGCCTAGAAATTGATATTCATCACGGGGTGGCGAGGTCGCTCGCCGTCGTGGAGACTGTGGCGCGGTGGCCCTGCGAGACAACCCGTTAGGTGAGGTGAAGCTGCCGCTGGTGCTGAGCGCGGCCGCGGCCCTGCTCGTCGCCATCGTGGTCGCCGTGGCCCTGCTGATGTCCGACAGGCGCGAGACCTTCCGGTCCGAGGCCTATGGCGTGACCCGCAAGGCCGCCGACGCCGTGGCGGCGCCTGTCTCCGGGGCGATCGCCACGCCGATCCGCTGGGTGGGCATGGGTGTCGACGGGGTGCGCGGCTATTTCTTCGCCGTCTCCGAGAACCGCCGCCTGAAGGCCGAACTGAAGACCGCCAGCCAATGGCGGGTCGCCGCCATCGCCCTGCGCGACACCAACGACCGTTACAAGGCTCTGCTGGGTCTGAAGACCGATCCGCCGATTCCCATGGTGGCCGCGCGCGCGGTGACCGACTCCCGCGGCCCGTTCGCCAACACCCGCCTGATCAACGCGGGCAAGGAAAGCGGCATTGCGGTCGGCAACCCGGTGATGAGCGAGAACGGGCTGGTCGGCCGGGTGATCGGCGTGACCGACGGGGCCAGCCGCATCCTGCTGCTCACCGACGTCGCCTCGCGCACGCCGGTGATGGTCGATCGCAACAACGCCCGCGCCATCCTCACCGGCGACGGGGGACCCAATCCCAGGCTCGACTATCTGCGCGGCAAGGCGCCGGTCGCCGACGGCGACCAGATCCTCACCTCCGGCGACGGCGGCGTCCTGCCCCGCGGCCTGCCTGTCGGCCGGGCGGTGAAAGGGCTGGACGGCCGCTGGCGGGTGATTCTGGCCTCCGACGCCGCGCCGGTCGACTTCGTCCGCATCCTGCTGTTCCAGGACTTCCGACAACTGGTCGACGCCAAGCAGCTGGACCAGCTGCCGCTGCCGCCGCCCGCCACGCCGACGACCAGCGTGGGCATGGTTTCGACTCCCGCCGCCGCGCCGCCTCCGATGACGCCGCCGGTGACCGCATCGCCGACCCCGGCGCCGGCCGTCAAGCCGACCACCGCCCCGGTCAAGCCCGCCCCGACCAAGCCCGCCGATGCGGCCGCCACCCAAGCGAAACCCGCGCCGCCGAAGCCGGCGCCGGCCAAACCCGCGCCGTCACCCGACGCTGGGGAGGCCCCGCGATGAGCCTCGTCGGCGGCGCCCGTCCTCTCGCCCCGTGGCGCTGGATCGGCGTGCCGATGGTGCAGGCGCTCGCGGCCAGCTTCGTGCTGCTGATCCCGCTGCGGATCTTCGGACTGCAGCTTCCCGAGCCGGTTTTCGCCATGGTCCCCGCCTTCGCCTGGGCGGTGATCCGGCCCTCGATCCTGGCCCCGGCGGCGCTGCTGGCGATGGGCCTGCTGCTGGACCTGTTCTGGGGATCGCCCGTCGGCCTGTGGCCGCTGTGCCTGCTGCTGGCCTACGGCGTGGTGCTGTCGGCCCGCAGCGTCCTGGCGGGGCAGAGCCGGCCGGTCATGTGGGCCTGGTACGCCCTGGCATGCTGCGTGGCCGAGGGCGCCGGCTTCCTGTTTGTGCGGATCGATTCTCAGGGAACTCCCAGCCTCGTCGGCATGGGGTGGCAACTCCTCGCCACAATCGTGCTCTATCCCTTCGCCGATCGGCTGATCGACAGGTTCGAGGACGCGGACGTGCGGTTCCGGTAGGGGCGAGATGAGCGAACCATCCATCTTCTTTTCAGAGGTGAACGAGCGGCAGGGCGTGTTCCACCGTCGCACCTTCCTGTTCGGCGGCCTGGCCGGGATGGGCATGCTGGCGCTGGGCGGACGCCTGGCCCATCTGCAGCTGGTCGAGACCTCGCGCTACGAGAAGCTCTCGGCCTCCAACCAGTTCAACTTCCGGCTCGTGCCGCCGCCGCGCGGCATCGTCACCGACCGCAACGGCGTGGTGCTGGCCACCAACCGCCCCAACTTCCGTCTGCTGGTGTCGCGCGAGGAGGACACCAAGCCCTACGAGACGATGAAGATGCTGGCGCAGTTCGTTCCTCTGGACGACAGCCGCCAGAAGCGTCTCGCCAAGGAACTGTCCCAGGCGCCCAAGCGCTCGCCGGTCTCGATCATGGAGGACATGACCTGGGAGCAGTTCTCCGCGATCAATGTCCGCGCCCCGGAACTGCCCGGCGTCACCGCCGACATGGGCGAAGTCCGCGTCTATCCGCAGGGCGGCGCCTTCTCCCACGTGATCGGCTACGTGGCCAAGGTCAACAAGGAGGACCTCACCTCCACAGGGCCCAACGCCGAGCCCATCCTGCTGCATCCCGGATTCAGGATCGGGCGGCAAGGCGTTGAAAAAGCGTTCGATCTCGATCTTCGCGGCCGTCCCGGCGCGCAGAAGGTCGAGGTGGACGCCCGAGGCCGGGAGGTGCGCGCGGCGTCCGGCGGCGACATCGCCGCGGTCCCCGGCAAGGAAATCCAGCTCACCCTGGACGCCGACATCCAGACCCGCGCCATGGAGGTGTTCGGCGAGGAGAGCGGCGCGGCGGTGATGATGGACTGCCGCAACGGCGACATCCTGTGCCTGTTCTCCGCCCCCAGCTTCGACGCCAATCGTTTCGTGCGCGGCCTGACCGGACCCGAGTATCGCGCGCTGGCCCAGTACGAGCGCAAGCCGCTGTTCAACAAGGCGCTGACCGCCACCTATCCGCCGGGCTCGACCTTCAAGACCATGGTCGCCATGGCGGCGCTCGAGGCCGGCGTCGACCCGGAGCGGACCTATGTCTGCAACGGCGTCTGGTACTTCGGGCGGGCGTTCCACTGCGACAAGCATCACGGGGTGCAGAACATGCACTCCGCCATCTCCACGTCCTGCGACATCTTCTTCTACCAGACCGCCCTGGCCCTCGGCCCGGACAAGATCGCCGCCACGGCGCGCAAGTTCGGCCTTGGCCAGATCTTCGACATCGGCATTCCGGGCCAGAAGCCGGGCCTGGTCCCGGACCCGGCCTACAAGCGGCGCACGTTCAAGAACGACCCGGTCTGGCATCCCGGCGAGACCCCCAGCATGGGCATCGGCCAGGGCTATACGAACCTCAATCCCCTGCAGCTTTGCGTGATGGTGTCCCGGCTGGCCAACGGATCGAAGGCCCTGCATCCCCGGCTCATCCGCTCCATCGGCGGGAAGCCTCAGCCTTCGGGCGCCGAGGCCGAGGACCTGGGGGTCGATCCCGCCCATATCGCCTTCGTGCGCAATGCGATGGCTGCGGTGACCACCTCCGGCACCGCGGCGGCGGCGGCCCAGCTGGGCCTGGGGCCGATCAAGATGGCCGGGAAGACGGGCACGGCCCAGGCCCACACCTATCGGGAAGGCGAGCGGACCTCGAAGACTCTGGCCTGGGAACGCAAGGACCACGCCTGGTTCGTCTGCTATGCGCCGATCGAGCAGCCGCGCTACGCCATGAGCGTGCTGGTGGAGCACGGCGGCTTCGGGGCCGCGGCGGCCGCGCCCCGGGCGCGCGAGATCATGCGCGTGGCCCTGCTCAAGGATCCTGAACTGCGCGCCATGATCGAGCAGCCGACGCCGATGCCCGAGATTCCCGAGGACGCCGTCGCCGACGGCGCCGCGCCCGAAGAGCCTACCCCCATCCCCCCCACCGATCAGTCGACGCCCATCACATGACCGTCAGCGCCCTGACCCGCCCCGGCGAACGCGACCGGCTGATCGTCAAGTTCGGCGAGATCGACTGGCTGTTCTGTTTCGTCCTCAGCCTGATCGCCGGCGCGGGGGCCCTGATGATGTTCTCCATCGCGGGCTCCAACTGGGAACCCTGGGCGGCCTCGCACCTGATCAAGTACGCGATCTTCTTCTTCCTGATGATCGCCCTGTCGATGATCGACCTGCGGGTCTGGTTCGCCATGGCCTATCCGATCTACATCGCCGGCTTCGTGCTTCTGGTGGCCGTGGCGGTGGTGGGCGACGTGCGCCTTGGCGCCCGCAGATGGCTGGACCTCGGCCCGCTCGGCAGCTTCCAGCCGTCCGAGGTGATGAAGCTCGGCCTCGTCCTGGCGCTGGGCCGGTTCTACCACGGCATCTCCGCCGACAGCGCCAGGCTCTCCTGGTGGCTGCTGATCCCCGCCGCGATGATCGGCGCGCCCGTGGCCCTGGTCGCCCACCAGCCGGACCTGGGCACCGCCATCCTGCTGACCCTGACCGGGCTCTCGGTGGTGGTGCTGGCGGGCCTGTCCTGGAAGGTCATCGGGGCCGGCGTCGCCGCCGCCCTGGCCTCGATCCCGCCGGTGGTGATGTTCGTGCTGCACGACTACCAGCGCGACCGGATCCTGACCTTCCTCAGTCCGGAGAACGACCCGTCGGGCTCCGGCTACCACATCCTGCAGTCCAAGATCGCGCTGGGATCGGGCGGTCTGCTGGGCAAGGGCTATGGCCTGGGCTCGCAGAGCCAGCTCAATTTCCTGCCCGAAAAGCAGACCGACTTCATCTTCGCGACCCTGGCCGAGGAGTTCGGCTTCGTCGGCTGCATCACGGTGCTGACCCTCTATGCGGCGGTGATCTTCATGGCGCTGCGCACCGCCTCGCTGTCCCACTCCCATTTCGGACGCCTGTCCGCGGCCGGCGTCACGGCCACCTTCGCCTTCTACGTGCTGATCAACGGGGCGATGGTCATGGGTCTGGCGCCGGTGGTGGGGGTGCCGATGCCGCTGCTCTCGTACGGCGGCACGGTGGCCCTGACGGTGATGATCGGCTTCGGCCTGGTCCAGGCGGTGCGGGTCCACCGCTATTCCGAGGTCACCAGCGGCAAGGGCGCGCTGCTCTAGACTTCCGTGACGGACGGGCGCCACCCATCGCAAGGTCTGGGAGGATCGCCATGTCTGAATTCAGGATGATCGACGCCGGCGAGGTTCGCCTGCGCGCGGCCATGGAGGGCGAGGGCCCCCTGGTGATCATGGTCCATGGCTTCCCGGAGAGCTGGTACTCCTGGCGCCACCAGATCGGTCCGGTGGCGGAAGCCGGCTTCACCGCCTGCGCCATCGACGTCCGCGGCTATGGCGGGTCCGACAAGCCGCATCCGGTGGAGGCCTACGCCATGCCCCACATGGTCGCCGACCTGGTGGGCGTGGCCGACGCCCTGCAGCCGGGCCGGCCCGCCATCCTGCTGGGTCACGACTGGGGCGCGCCCATCGTCTGGAACTCCGCGCTCAGCCGACCGGACAAGTTCCGGGCGGTCGGCGCCCTGTCCGTGCCCTATCTCGGAACCCCGACCCGGCCGTTCTCCGAGGTGTTCAACGAGATCTTCACGGCCAGGAACCGGTTTTTCTACCAGGCCTATTTCCAGAAGGAGGGCGTGGCCGAAGCCGAGGCCGAGGCCGATGTCCGGGCCTTCCTGCGCAAGTTCTATTACGCGATTTCCGGCGACGCGCCGGTGGGCAGCTGGCCCACCGCCAAGACCGCCGACGCCACGCTGCTCGAAGGGCTCATCGATCCCCAGCCGTTCCCGGCCTGGCTGACCGAGGCGGACCTCGACTACTACACCGCCGAGTTCAAGGCGTCGGGCCTGAGGGGGCCGATCAACCGCTACCGCAACCACGAGCGCGACTTCGACTGGCAGCAACAGTTCAAGGACCGCACCATCGACCAGCCGGCCTTCTTCGTCTCCGGCACGCGCGACCTGGCCTTCAACATGATGGGGGGCGCCGACCCCATCGAGATCATGCGCCGCCATGTGACCAACCTGCAGGTGGCCGAGGTGCTGGAAGGCTGCGGCCACTGGACCCAGCAGGAGCGCGCCGCCGAGGTGAACGCGCGCCTGATCCCCTGGCTGAAGGCGCTCTGACGACGGCCCTTGCCGACCCTAGGGGAAGGCCTAGCATGGTCCGCCCAACGATGAAGATCGACGGGAGAACACCATGAGCCCTGCGGACGACCAGGCTCCGATCGCGCCTGCGCAAGCTCCCTTCAAGCCGCTGCCGCAGAAGGCGCCGTCCGTGACCGTGGAGCGGCGCGAGGACGGCTCCATCCTGATCTGGTCCAACCACGCGCCCGGCGCCGGTCCGGCCTCCATCGCCGCCCTGCTGGCCGAGCGCGCCGCCGCCCACCCGGACCGGCCCTATATCAAGCAGCGGGAGCCCAACCACGGCCCCTGGTACGGCGTCACCTACGGCGAAGCCAAGCGCGCCGCCGACGGCGTCGCCCAGTGGCTGCTGGACCATGGCCTGACCAACAAGGACAGCGTCATGGTGCTGTCCGCCAATTCG
>DASUIJ010000168.1:0-2312 GCA_036279815.1 Phenylobacterium sp.
CCTCGCCCAGGCCGGCGTCCTCGGCGGCCAGCAGGGCGCGCAGGCCGGCGATGGAGGGACTTTCGAAATCGCGTTCGCGCCAGCCGGCGACATCGCTCAGGCGGCCGAACAGCAGGACCCGGGCCACCCCTCAGCCTCCCGTGGTGGACATGTGCCGGGCGACCGCCGGGGCGGAGTCGCGGGCGATCTGGAAATCGTGGCCCTTGGGCTTGGCGTCCACCGCCAGCCGGATGGCCGCGGCCAGGTCCTCGTCGGACCCGCCCGCCCGCAGCACGGCCCGCAGGTCCGAGGCGTCCTCGCGGCCCAGGCAGGTGTGCAGGGTGCCGGTGCAGGTCAGCCGCACGCGGTTGCAGGCCTCGCAGAAATTGTGGCTCAGCGGGGTGATGAAGCCCAGCCGCCCGCCGGTCTCGGCGACGCGGACATAGTGGGCCGGGCCGCCGGTGACATGGTCGATGTCGGTGAGCGTCCAGAAGCTTTCCAGCTCCCGGCGGACGTCCTTCAGCGACAGGAACTGGTCGGTGCGGTCGAACTCGATCTCGCCCAGCGGCATGGCCTCGATCAGCGTCATGTCGGCGCCGCGGGCGTGAGCCCAGGAGATCAGTTCGGGCAGTTCGGCGGCGTTGTCGTCCTTCAGGGCCACCGCGTTGATCTTCACCGCCATGCCGGCCGCCTGGGCGGCGTCGACGCCGGCGATCACCTTGGCGATGTCGCCGCCACGGGTCAGGGTGCGGAACAGGTCGGGCTTCAGGGTGTCCATCGACACGTTGATCCGCCGCACGCCGCAGCGGGCCAGGTCGGCGGCGAACTCGGTCAGCCTCGTGCCGTTGGTGGTGAGGGTGAGCTCGTCCAGCGCGCCGGACTTCAGGTGCCGCGACAGGCTCTCCATCAGGCCCATCAGGCCCTTGCGGACCAGCGGCTCGCCGCCGGTGATCCGCAGCTTCCGGATTCCCAGGGCCACGAAGCCCGAGGCGATGCGGTCCAGTTCCTCCAGGGTCAGCACCTGCGCCTTGGGCAGGAAGGTCATGTGCTCCGACATGCAATAGACGCAGCGCAGGTCGCAGCGGTCGGTGACCGAGACCCTCAGATAGGTCACGGTGCGTCCGAACCCGTCGACCAGGGCGGGAGGCGATTGCGGAGCTTGGGTGTCATAGGGCGTCATGGCGCCCTCAACATAGAGATGAAGAGGCCTGGGTGACAGTGGGCAGCGCGTACGAAGCGATCATCCTGGCGGCGGGAACCGGCAGCCGGTTCGGCGGCGGCAAGCTGCTGGCGGCCTATGGGGACGGCGTGCTGCTGGACGGGGCCCTGGCGGCGGCCCTGGCCGCGCCGGTGCGCGGGGTGACCCTGGTCACCGGCGCCGACGCCGGGCGGGTGGCCCAGGCGGCCCGCGACCACGCGGCGCGGTCCGGCCAGGTGGAACGCCTGACCATCGTGCACGCCCCGGACTATGCGGAAGGGATGGGCGCCTCGCTGCGCGCCGCCGCCGCCGCCCTTCCCGCCGACACCGCCGGGGTGTTCGTGCTGCTGGGCGACATGCCGCGGATTCCCGCCGCCGTGTTCGCGCCCCTGATCGCCGCGCTCGAGGCGGGGGCGATGGCCGCGGCGCCGGCGTTCGGGGGCCGGCGCGGCAACCCGGTCCTGATCGGCCGGGCCTTGATCCCGAAACTCCTGGCCCTCGCCGGCGACGCCGGCGCCCGCGCCATCCTCAAGGAGCTCGGCCCCGGCCTGGCGCTGGTCGAGGCGCCGGACGACGGGGTGCTGTTCGACGTGGACGAGCCGGGCGACCTTCCCGGCCGTTGAGGAGCGCTCCTCCTCTCCCCATCCATGGGGAGAGGAAGCTGGTCCGGACCGCAGTCTGGCCTTCGATCCCGGCTAGCCCTTCACGAACGGCAGGCTGTTCGTGGCCTGGCCGTTCATCGCCAGCAGGGCGTTGGCCACCGCCGGCGCGATCACCGGCACGCCGGGCTCGCCGATCCCGGAGGGCGCGTTCGCGGAGGGGACGATGTAGGTCTCCACCGTCGGGGCCTCGGAATTGCGCAGCACGCGGTAGCTGTCGAAATTGGTCTGCTCGACCGCGCCGTCCTTCAGGGTGACCTTGCCGAACAGGGCGGCGGACAGGCCGTAGCAGGTCCCGCCCTCCATCTGCGCGGCGATCTGGTCGGGCGAGATCGCGACGCCGCAGTCGACGGCGGTGACCACCCGGCCCACCTTGGGCGTTCCGTCCACCAGCCGCACCTCGGCGACCTGGGCGACCACCGTGTTGAAGCACTCGTGCACCGCGACGCCGCGGCTCCAGCCGGGCGCCGCCGGCT
>DASUIJ010000169.1:0-7913 GCA_036279815.1 Phenylobacterium sp.
TCGCTTTCCAGCACCAAACTCAACTTCGGGCCCCTGACTCGCATGGCTATGGTTGCCGCGGAGTTTCCAAAGGCGAAGTTCGGTGTGGATGACCGTGGCGGCCGGCCGGGCTACCGCGATCGGCCCCGCGCGCTGACCGGCCAGATGTCGACCAGGGTGTCGCCCTGGACCACGTGATAGCTGTCGTAGAGATCGACGGTCGGGTCGCAGTGGGGCACGCCCAGCACGACGTTGTCGGCCACGGTGAGGCGCTCCTCGATCCCGGGCGAGATCAGGCAGCCATGCTCGTCGCCCATGAAGGCGAAGCGGGTTCCTTCCGGCGCGCCGGCGACGACCGTGGGCGGGTGACCCTCGGTGGCGAACGCCTTGAATCCGGCGTCCACGGTCACCAGGCCGTGGGCGTTGGCGCTGACCACGCGGGCGTCGACGAACAGCGAGGCTTCAAAAGGCGGCGCGTCCGCCCCGTCGCCGGTCAGGTCGCAGGCCCGGTACTGGTCGTCCATGAACACGTAGGAGCCGACCTGCAGCTCGGTGAACACGCCCAGCTCCAGGTCGATGCGATGGGTGCCGGTTCCCGAGCCTGTGACGATGGCGGGCGCGAGGCCGGCCTGTGTCAGGTCCGCGATCACGGCTTCCAGATAGGCGGTACGGTCTCGGACGGCCTGGACACGGTCGGAGAACCCCTCGATGTGCTGCTCCCGGCCGCAATAGAACTGGACGCCGGCATAGCGCAGCGTGGGCGCGGCCTCGATCGCGCGGGCGAGTTCGACGGCGGCCTCCGCGGACGCGACGCCGGTGCGCTTGATGCCCGGATCGATGTCCACGATCACCGCCAGCGGGCGCTCCGCCGACGCCCGGGTGGCCAGCGCCACCACATTGGCCGGATGGTCGGCCACCACCGAAAGGCGCTCCATTCGGTCGTTCAGCGCCACCAGCCGGGCGATGGCGGCGGGCGACACCACCGGGGAGGTGATGTGCAGGCCCTCGAGCCCGCCTTCGGCCAGGGCCTCGGCCTCGCCCAGCTTGGCGCAGCAAAGCCCCACCGCGCCGGCGGCCACCTGGCGGCGGGCGATGTCGACGCTCTTGTGGGTCTTGGAATGGGGGCGGAGCTGCACGCCCTTGGCCGCGGCGAGCGCGGCCATGGCGGCGATGTTGCGGTCCAGCGCATCGGCGTCCAGCACCAGGACCGGGGTGTTCAGGCTGCGCCGCGAGCCCTGGCGGCCGATGAGGTCTGCATGAAGGCGCAGGTCGAAGGCGTTGGTCTCGCTCACGCGCGGGCTCCGGTCAGGGTAGGCGATCAGGCGAACAGGTCGGCCAGATGGGAATTGAGGAACTTGCCCTCGGGATCGGCGGCGCGCCGGACGGCGCGGAACGTCTCGGCCTTGGGATATAGGCTCGTCACCTCGTCGCGGGTCAAGGTGTGGCGCTTGGCCCAGTGGGGCCGGCCGCCGTGCGCGCGGAATATGCGCTCGCCCTCGGCGAACAGCCGCCGCCAGGGAATCCGGTAGTACTGGTGCATGGAGATGGAGGCGCCGGGACCCTTGTTGAACGGGCTCATCCAGATGTCGTCGCCCGCCGCCCAGCGGAACTCGAAGGGGAAGGCCACGGGAAGGCGGTTCCTGCGGATCCAGGCGATGGCCTCCTGGATCGCCGGCAGCCCATTGGCGCGGGGCAGCTCGTACTCCATCTCCTCGAACCGCACGGTGCGTTCAGAGGGATAGATCCGGTAGGCCGGCCCCACGCGCCGGCCTTCGCCCGAGGCCCGTGTGATGAACCGCTGCATCCGCGGGATCAGGAACCTGGCCGTGCGCCCGGCGTCGCAGAGGATCTGGAATATGGCGTCCTCATGCGGGCTGGGCTCGCGCGGATCGCCCACTTCGTCGGTGGGATGCAGGGTCTTGAGGATCACCTCGTCGGCATAGGGGAAGACGAAGAACTCGGCGTGGCGATGGCTGGACGCGATCTCGTCGAACCGCTCAAGCACCTCGCCCATGGGCATCTTCGAAATCCGCTCCTCCAGGTGGAAGGCGGGCACGACGTCGATGCGGATCCGGCTGGCCACGCCGAACAGGCCGAGCGACAGCCGCTGGGCCTCGAACAGCTCGGGGTGCTCGGTGGGGCTGCATTCGACGATCGTGCCGTCGGCGCCCACCAGCCGGAAGGCGCGGGCGAAGGTCGACAGGCTGCCGAGTTCGGCGCCGGTGCCGTGGGTGCCGGTGGCGATGGCGCCGGCCAGGGCCTGGGGATTCACATCGCCCTGGTTGGCCAGAGACAGGCCCTCCTGCCAGAGCTCGGCGGTCAGACGCCTGAGGCTCCAGCCGGCGGGCGCCCAGACGGTCCTGCGGTCGGCGGCGATGTCGATCCGCCCCGCCATGCCCTCCAGATGCAACAGCAGGCCGTCGGTCTCGCAGAGCGGCATGAAGGAGTGGCCGGCGCCCACCACCCGCACCTTGTGAGCGGAACTGACGGCCACCTGCAGGGCGGCTTCGTCCGCGGGACGGAAGATCTCGGCCGGCGTCGCAGTGACGCTTCCCGACCAGTTTTTCCACCCTGCCATGCGTCCTCTCCGACCTTGTTCGCCAAGACATGCCGCGCCGGGTTTAGGTAGTCAACGCTACTGTTTGACCTGCCGTCAGGACCTCAGGGCGTGGCCCAGTATGGCGGCGGCGTCGCGGAGCAGGTCGTCGCGCGCGATGCGGTCCTCCTCGTTGAGCATCTCGTCGGCGGCGAACCCGAACTCCACGGCGATGCGCAGGCGCCGCCACAGGGCCTCGCGCGGCAGGTCGGGAATGAGGGGGCCGTACACGTCCGCCATGCGGTCGGTGACCCGGCGGTGCGACTCGATCCTCACGTGGGCGAGCTGCGGCACGGCGCGCAGGGCCCGCAGGGTCCAGACCGCGCCGGGCTCGCTGGCGGTGACCTCCGCCGTCCGGCGCAGCAGCAGCTCGGAGGCTTCGGACATCGCCTTGAGGCCCCTGGGACCAAACTCGTCCAGCCAGTCGAACAGCACTTGGTTCTGCCGCTCCATCAGCCGCCGGCCCAGGGCCTCCAGCACGGCGTACTTGTCCCTGAAATAGCGATAGAGAGCCGGGGGGGTCACGCCGGCCTTGGCGCAGATCATGTTGGTGGAGATGCGCTCGACACCCACCTCGGCCAGGAGTTCGCCGGCGACCTCCAGCAGGCGGTCGTAGGTGGCCACCGCGCGGTCCTGGCGCGGGGCCCGTTTGGCTGCGGGTCTGTTCACGGCCGCACACCATCAAAGAAACCCGACGGGATCAACGGTTTGGCTCGGCGCGCGATCGCGCGGAGGCCGCGACGAATTCGTGGACAAGGCGGCGACGGAGCTTCAGCGTCGCCCTTTCCATCCGCCCGGGAGCCTGACGACCATGGACCTTCGACTGACCGGCAAGCGCGCCCTGGTGACCGGCGGCAGCAAGGGGATCGGCCTGGCTATCGCCCGCCAGCTCGCACGGGAAGGCGTCGACCTGGTGATCGCCGCGCGGAACGCCGCGGAGCTGGAGGCCGCGGCGCGGGACCTGGCTGCGGAGAGCGGTCGCAGGGTGGTTGGCCTGACGGTCGACACCCGCCAGGACGCCTCGGTGAAAGCGCTGGTGGACGGCTGCGTCGCGACGCTCGGCGGCCTCGACATCCTGGTGAACGCGGCGGCCAGGCCGGGCGGCCAGGCGCCGCCGCCCAAGCTGGCGGAGATCACCGACGCGATCTTCTGGGACGACGTGGACGTCAAGGTGATGGGCTATGTGCGGATGGCGCGGGAGGCCGCGCCGCACATGATCGCCGGCGGCTGGGGACGGATCATCAACGTCAGCGGCCTGGCCGCCCGCCAGACGGGCTCCATCGTGGGCTCGATCCGCAACGTGGCGGTGGCCGCCCTGACCAAGAACCTGGCCGACGAACTGGGGCCCAAGGGGATCAACGTCACCGTGGTGCATCCCGGCCTGACCCGCACCGAGAAGACCGCTCCCCTGGTGGCCGCGATCGCCGCGCGGTCGGGCGAGGGGGTCGAGGATGTCGAGAAGCGGATGTCCGCCAACATCACCCTGGGCCGGATCGTCGACGCGGCCGAGGTGGCCGACATCGTGGCGTTCCTGGCCTCGCCGCGCAGCGTGGCGATCAACGGCGACGCCATCGCCTGCGGCGGCGGCGCCAAGGGGGCGATCCACTACTGAGCGGTTGGCGGGGTCGGCCGCCCCGACCCGGCCTAGTAGGGGATATCCGTCTCGATCCTGGTCTCGACCTTGCGCGGCTTGCGCTTCACGACCGCGACCGGCTTTTCCTCTTCGACCGCGCCGGCGGCCGGGGGTTCCTGGGTGGTGTCGGCCGGCTGGACGATCGGCGTCGCCTGCAGCGTCGCCACGGCGAGCATCGGCGGCTTCGCCTGGGCCTGCATCGCAGGATTCGCCTGAGCCTTCGGGCGCATCAGCGCCGGGACCGTGACCGCGACACCCGCCACCACGATGGCGACCGCTCCGGCCAGGGCGAGGTGGTACAGCACCTTCGACGGAGGCTTGGCCTCGACGACCGGTTCGGCGTCGTAGGTCGCCTCGGCGTCGCTGTCGTCGGCCTGCGGGGTGACGCCGCCGGCCCGGGCGACGATCTCCTTGAGGCGAAGCATGGACGGCGCGGCGACGTCCGCGGTCAGGCCCTCGGGAGCCGCTTCCGGGCCCGTCGCCGTCTCGGTCGGGACGGGAGCCTGCGCGACATCCTCGGACAGCTCCAGCGACCGGGCCGCCTGGGGATCCGATGTCACGGACAGCGCCATCGGCGATATGGCGTCGGCCTTGCCGCCGCCGAGCGCGTTGGCGATCCGCTGGCTCAGCTGGTCCATCGCGAACTCCCAGTCCGCGAAGAAGTCGATCCACTGTCGGGTGGCGAACTCATAGGCGAAGGCGTCGTTGGGCGTGACGTCCTCGACGCGCAGGGGAATGACGATCAGCTTCTGCTGGCTGGCCAGGGCCAGCTCCTTCGTCATCTCTTCGGAATTGTTCGAGTTGGCGGTGAACACAAGCAGCATGATCTTGGCGCGCCGGATGGCCTGCACGATCGAGACTTGAAAGTTTTCACCCGGAAGGATGTTGCGCGCCGAAATCCAGCACTCGAACCCACGGGTCTCAAGCGCGGCGCACAGCGTCGTGGCGACCTTACGATCGACTGACGCAAAGCTGATAAAAATGTTAGCCGTCATTTGGTGACTTAGAACCCGCCCATACCCATCCACTCTTTTTATTAGTGGGCTGCGGCAGCCAACTGGCAAGTTTAATCATCCTTAACTAATGCAAACTTGATCAAGCCGGCGGGCGGGCGCCCGTAATTTCATCACATCATGGCCTGAACAGACGCCTGCGGCCCGCGCCCTCGCGCCAGTGGCTCTCCTGGGCGAGATGCCAGCGCATCGCCGTCCGCGCAGCGCCCTGAAGGTCGCTGAACGACGGCGCCTCGCCGAGGCTGGCCGCGAGCTTGTCGAGCCGTTCCGCGATGGCCTGGCTGCGCTCGCTTTGCTCATTGAACTCGAGCTTCGCTTCGAGCGCCATCGTAGCGGCGGCCACCGCGGGAACGATCGTACTGGCCATGGTGACGACGCCGCTGACCCAGTGCGGCAACTCCCCGGTCAGCGCGTGCATGGCCATGTGGACGACCAGGTAGGAGCTGAGGATGATCAGCAGCAGCACGAAGCTGGTGTTCTCGACCAGGTGGATTCGATGCGCGATCCGACCGTCCCTGGAGCTCAGGGACCGGTGATAGGCCGACTGGCCGTTCACCAGCTCGAACATCGCCCATCGTCCCCAGTCGCGCACCCGGTCCGGGTCGAAGCGACCTTCGGGAAGACCGGCGTTACGCAGCGTGTCCTGGCCCACGTCCCCGTGCTCCCGCCTCACGGGCTTGGTATGGGTGCTGACCAGACTTACGCCCAGGGCCCATCCCGCCCGTTCGAGCCGAAGCTGCTCGGCAAGCGCGCGCTCCTCGCTCCACCGCTCATGCTGACGGGCCTGCGCCGCGCTCGACCAGACCCAGAACGCTCCAAGCCCCAGCATCAGTTCGACCATGACGGCCGACACCTTCAGTTCGGGCCAGACCGCCGGCGACGATCCGACCAGGGCGGCGGTCACCATGGCGAAGACCAGCAGGATCTGTTCCGACCGGTGCACGGCCGCGAGCCGGTTGGCGTGGCGGTCCGCCTCGAGATAGGCCTGGGTGAGGATCACGAACCCCGGCTGCGAGGCCAGGTCGGCGGGGACCGCGGGCCCCTCCGTCCAGGGGCCCGGCGGCCCGCCGACGGCCCGGCGGAACGCGCCGTACGTCTTCCACAGCCAACCATGGAGCCAGTTGTCCAGACGGGTCCACCAGCCGGTCGAGGCCTCGGACGACCGCGCCTCGGCCACCTCGTCCGCCTTGCGGGCGTCCAGGTTCAGGGCCGCGCGGAGGTTGTCGGGGCTCGCCGTCTCGATGTGGGCGGTGTGGCCGGCGTTGAGCGCCTCCAGGAACTCCGTGAAATCGAAATCGGAGGGCAGGTCTTCCGGGCGGATCAGGCGAAGCAGTCCGGGCGCCGAAGGCTTGATCCAAAGGACCGGCAGGCCCATTTCCAGCGCCGACCGCACGGCGTCCGCCGTTCCACCCGCGCCGCGGGCGCGCTCTCCGGTCCATACGACGACCAGGAGATCGGAGGTTTCGACGATCAGTCGGGTCTGGCGCAGGTGCGGATTACGACCGTTCAGTTCCGTCGCCGCGCCGTCGAGCCAGGTGGCGGTCTGGGCCAGGCCCTCGGGGCTGATCGGTGGCGCGTCCGGGTCGTCGAGGAAGGGAAAAACCGCATGGGTCGGGCCGAGACCGGCGCGCCGCCAGGCGTCGGCCGCCAGTTCGTCGGCGCCGGTCGCCAGTCCGGTCAGCAGGCGCGCCTGCGAAGCGCCGGCGTCGCGCAGTAGCCGGAAGGCGGCGTCCAGTCCCTCGATCACTGTCGGATGGTGGCCGAGGTCGTTGGCGCGGTTGTGGCCCGCGAACGCGACCTGAATCATGACCATTCTGACGACGCCCCTGGTCCTATGCCCACTTACCTGGCCTCCAGCGGTCGTTCGATACGCCGCTAGACCTGACGATCCCATCTGGGAGCGCCCACTCGACCTTAGAGGGACGGCTTACCCCTGGCGAAGTGGGAAAATCCAAATAGCCCCAAATGCGCGCATTTTATTCGCGTACTTCGTGACTTCGAGCCTTGCCAAGCTATTCTTTGGGCGATGAAACGAGTAATTGATTGCGCCGGTCGTTTTTGACCTTTCCAGTCTGAACAGCATCCGATCCCACGGGCGCCATCGCGCTATTCATCCCGAGCAAGACGAGTTTCATGATGATCAAACGTCTCGCCGTCCTTGGCGTCCTGCTGTTGTCGTCAGCCTGCGCCACGACCCAGGGGCCGCCGCCGCCGGCCGTGGCCCGAGCCACCCCCCCGACCGCAGAATTCCGTCCCTCGGACTTCGCCTGGTCCACCGTCGCGGGCGGCGGCCGGATCCAGGGCCAGTTGTCGTACCGGCCGGGCGGCAAGCGCTACTCGTGCGCCGACTCCGGCGTCCTGCTGACGCCCGAGACGCCCTGGACCCGCCGGCGAATGGAGATCCTCTACACGTCGGCGGAGCACGCCGCCTTGCCGGCCGGGGAGGTGCGGGGCCGCACGCCGCCCGGCCGCAGCGGCGACTATTCGGCCTTCGTCAAGCGCGCGACGTGCGATTCGACGGGCCGCTTCTCGTTCGAGGGACTGGCCGACGGAGCCTGGTTCGTGATCACCGTGGCCAAGCCGGCGACGAGCGGCGCGGGCCCGGACATGGCGATCATGCGAAGGGTCGTGGTCCGGGGCGGCCGAGCGGTCGCCGTCAGCCTCTAGGCCCGCAGGGTCACGGCGTCGGCGG
>DASUIJ010000170.1:0-5230 GCA_036279815.1 Phenylobacterium sp.
CCATTCGCCCATGCGCTTGCGAATCTGGTCGGGGGCGAAGAACAGCACCGGCTGGACGCCCGGGATCGTCGCGGCGTCGCCGCCGCGGGCGTCCCAGTGGGTGGCCCCGACGATGAGGCTGCGGGTCAGGCCTGCGCCCAGCGCAGCGTGGACCGCGGCGGTCACCGCGCGGTCGCCCGCGAAGTCCACATAGGTGGTCGGGCCGTCGGTCTTGAGCTCGCCCGCCCGATCGTAGGGGAGGATCCGATCGTAGAGGCCAAGCGCCTCGAGGCGCGCCAGGTTGGCGGGCGAACTCAAACCGATGACGTTCAGGCCGCGGCGGCGGGCGAACCAGGCCAGGCCCATGGCGGTCTTGCTGGAGGCGCTGGAGAGCACCAGGGTCCGAAGCCCGGCGTCCTCGGAGAGCAGGTCGTCCAGCAGGAACGAGGTCATCAGCAGCGGGCGCAGCAGGGCGCGGTGATCGTCCAGCGCGTCCTCGGGCGCCTCGGAATAGGCGTTGTAGGTGGGCGGCAGCTCGGCGCGATGGGCCGCGGTGTCGACGAAGCCCGTCCGGCTCTTCGCCAGGTTCATCACCGCGTGGGTGGACATGGGCAGGTAGCCGAACAGCCGCAGGCCCACAGGCGCGTCGGGGGACCGGGACTCGACCACCCGGGCGAAGCCCCAGACCGGGATGCGGCCCAGGCCCTGGGGCGCCGGGAAGAACTTCCAGTAGCCGAAGGCGTCGCCGATGGCCCCATAGGTGATGTTGTTGGCGGTGAGCGCGAACCGCTCGATCGCCAGCCGCGCCTGCCCCTCGGCCAGGGGCTCCTCCGCCGCCGGGCGAACCTGGGCGCGGCGCAGGTCGGTCTTGTCGATCAGGACATCCCAGCCGGCCATGCGTTTCTCCCCACTGCTTTTTACGTTGTAAATTTATTACGTAAGATGTTACCCTCCGCAAGCGTTTTCTTTATCGAGGGTCCTGTATGCCCCGCGTCCTTTCCGAAGCCGATGTCGCCGAGTTCCGCGAGCGACTCTGCGAGGCCGCGGAGCGGCTGTTCGCGGCCAAGGGTCCGGACGCCGTGACCATGCGCCAGCTGGCCACCGAGCTGGGCGTCAGCCCGATGACTCCCTATCGGTACTTCAAGGACAAGGACGACATCCTGGCGGCCGTTCGGACCAACGGTTTCAACCGGTTCGCGCAGGCGCTGGAGACCGCCTTCGCCTCGACCAGGGACGCCAGGGGCCGCAGCACGGCGGTGGGCGAGGCCTATCTGACCTTCGCCTTCGAGCACCCGCAGACCTACAAGCTGATGTTCGACCTCAACCAGCCGCAGGAGCACGAGTACCCCGACCTGCTGGCCGCGGCGCACCGGGCCCATGCGACCCAGACGGCCTATGTGAAGGAGCTGGTGGGCGCCCATGTGCTGGCCGGCGATCCCGAGGAAATCGGCCGCATGTACTGGGCGGCGACCCATGGCGCGGTGACCCTGGAGCTGGCCGGCAAGCTGCCGCACGGCATGGCGCGCAAGGTGAGCCGCCAACTGGGCAAGGCCATCGCCAGGGGACTGCGCCCCGACGCCTGATCCGACCCTTGACGGCCGCTGCGGCAAGCCGCCCAACTGCGCGCCGAAATCCAGGGAGGTTGGCGTGGCCGAGATCAAACCCTTCGAGGTCAAGTGGAGCGACGCCGAGGTGCAGGCGGTGCTGGACCAGGTGCGGGCCTATCCGTGGCCGCCGCAGCCCGAGGTTCCGGACGGCTGGGCCTATGGCTGCGACGGGGCCTATCTGAAGGCGCTGTGCGCCCACTGGACCGACGGCTACGACTGGCGCGCGGCGATGGCCGACCTCAATCGCTTCCCGCAGTTCACCGCCCGGGTCGAGGACTTCGACATCCACTTCCTGCACGTGGTCGGCGAGGCCGGCGGCAAGCGGCCGATGATCGTGACCCACGGCTGGCCGGGCTCGCACTACGAGTTCTGGGGCGCGATCGAAAAGCTGGCCTTCCCTTCGCGCTTCGGCGGCCAGGCGTCGGACGCTTTCGACCTGGTGATCCCGTCCCTGCCCGGCTTCGGGTTCTCGTCGAAGCCCACCCGGCCGGTGGGCCAGCGGACCACGGCCCGGCTGTTCAACACGCTGATGACCGACGTGCTGGGCTATTCCAGCTACCTGGCCCAGGGCGGCGACTGGGGCGCGCTGGTGACCTCCTGGCTGGGCCACGACCATGGGGCGCACGCGCGGGCGATCCACCTCAACATGATCGGCTTCCGCCCACATGGCGGCCCCGCCAGCCCGGAGGAGATCGCCTGGATCACCCGCCAGAACGGGATGATGGACGTGATGGGCGCCTATTTCCGGCTGCAGGCGTCGAAGCCGCAGTCCCTGGCCTGGCTGGGCGCGGGCAATCCGGTCGGCCAGGCGGCCTGGATCGCCGAGCGGTTCCACGACTGGTCGGACCTTTCGACCAAGTCGATGGACGAGGCCCACCCCAAGGACCGGCTGCTGACCAACATCATGCTCTATGTGATGACCGGCAGCTTCACGACCGGGGCCTGGTACTATCGCGGGCTGCTGGAAGAGGGCGGCGTGGTCTTCCAGGAAGGCGAGCGCTGCGAGACGCCGACCGCCTTCGCCAACTTCCCCGGCGAGCCGCTCTACACCGCCCCGCCCCGGTCCTGGGCTGACCGCGCCTACAACATCGTGCGCTGGACCGACCAGCCGCGCGGCGGGCACTTCGCGGCGATGGAGGAGCCCGATCTCTATGTGGCGGACGTTCGCGATTGGGGTAGAACCCACGGTTGATGGCCCGCTACGACTTCGCTTCCGACAACACCGCCCCCGCCGCACCGGAGGCGATGGCCGCCCTGATAGCCGCCAATGGCGAAGGCTTCACCTCAGGCTATGGCTCCGACAAGGTGACCCGCCGCGCGGCCGACGCGATCCGCGCCCTGCTGGATGCGGATGCGGAGGTGCGCTTCGTGGCCTCCGGCACCGCGGCCAACGCCATCTCGCTGGCGACCCTGTGCCGTCCGTTCGAGGCGGTGCTGGCCCATGAGCACGCCCACGTCTGCACCGACGAGACCGGGGCGCCCGGCTTTTTCGGCCATGGCCTGGGCCTGATCCGCCTGGCCGGAGCCTCGGGCCGTATCGATCCCGCCGGCCTGACCCCGCCCCTCGCCGCGCCCGACCAGGCCCACTGGCAGTCGCCGGCGGCCCTGTCGGTCACCAACGCCACCGAGTACGGGACCGTCTATTCCGTCGACCAGCTGGCGGAGCTGATCGCGCCGGTGAAGGCCAGGGGCTATGGCGTGCATCTCGACGGCGCCCGGCTGGCCAACGCCGCGGCCTCGGGATTCGACCTCAAGGCCATCAAGGGGCTGGGGGTCGACATCCTGGTGGTCGGAGGAACCAAGGCCGGCATGAGCCCGACCGAGGCCGTGGTCCTGCTGGACAAGTCCCTGGCCCGCCGGTTCGACGCACGGCTGAAACAATCCGGCCAGCTTCCCTCCAAGGGCCGGTTCTACGCGGCCCCGTTCATCGGCATGCTGGAAGACGGCGCCTATGTGCGTCACGCCGCCCACGCAAACGCCATGGCCAGGCGGCTGGCGGCGCTGTCGCCGTTCCCGGCGCGCCACCCGGTCGAGGCCAATGCGGTGTTCGTCGAGATGGACGAGCCGACCCTGAAGCGCCTGCACCAGGCCGGCTGGTTCGCCTACCGGTTCCTCGACGGCTCGGTGCGGTTCATGTGTTCGTGGGCGACCCGACCCGAGTCGGTGGACGAACTCGGCGAGGCGCTCGCCAACCTGCGCTGAGACGCCCCGGGTCGGGACCCGTCGCCCACGCGCGCGCGCTTCTAGACGCGGGACGAGGCTCGAGCCTTCTGCAATCCCGTCGGCCTCCGGGCCGGCGGGATTTGCTTTGCGGGTCAGTCCTCGGCGAGCCAGCCAAGGACTTCCGGCCAGTGCTTGTGCGGCAGGAGGTGACCGGTGTCGGCGCGACGATCTGGTCCCAGCGTTCGGGATTGGCCGCGACGGCGTACATCGTCTCGATCAGCAGCGAGACGTTGGCCTTCGGCACGGCGCCCAGGGCAGGGCCAGGCCTGGGGACAAGCAGGCCTGCACGGAGCGCCGCGCGATCAGGACCGGTCGGTTCAGGCCGTGGCCATCGCCCGGGAAGCGACGAACCTGGTGAGGCGGCCCAGGATGATCTCCTCGGCCTCGCGCACCATCCGGCTGATCAGCTCCTCGCAGGACGGGATGTCGTGGATCAGGCCCTGGACCTGGCCGGCCGACCAGATGCCCGCGTCGTTGTCGCCCACTTCGTAGACGTTGCGGCCGCGCGAGCCGGCGACCAGTTCGCGCACGTCCTCGAACTTGGCGCCCTGCTTCTCGAGCGCCACCACCTGCTGGCTGACCGCGTTGCGCGCGACACGGCTGGTGTTGTGCATGGTGCGGAAGATCAGGTCGGTGGCGCGCTCGTCGTTGGCGACGATCTGCTCCTTGATGGCCTGATGGATCGGGCTTTCCTTGGTGCACATGAAGCGGGTGCCCATGTTGACGCCCTCGGCGCCCAGCGCCAGGGCCGCGACCAGGCCGCGCGCGTCGCCGAAGCCGCCGGAGGCGATCATCGGAATCTTGATCTTGTCGGCGGCGGCCGGAATCAGGATCAGGCCGGGAACGTCGTCCTCGCCCGGATGGCCGGCGCATTCGAAGCCGTCGATGGAGATGGCGTCGACGCCCATCCGCTCGGCCGACAGGCCGTGGCGGACGGAGGTGCACTTATGCACCACGACGATGCCGTGCTTCTTGAACTCGTCGACGTGTTCCTGCGGCTTGTTGCCGGCGGTCTCGACGATCTTCACGCCGGAATCGATGATCGCCTGGCGGTATTCGGCGTAGGGCGGAGGATTGATCGCCGGCAGGATGGTCAGGTTCACGCCGAACGGCTTCTTGGTCAGCGACCGGCAGCGCTCGATCTCTTCGCGCAGCTTGTCCGGCGTCGGCTGGGTCAGGGCGGTGATGAAGCCCAGGCCGCCGGCGTTGGCCACCGCGGCCACCAGCTCGGCCCGACCGACCCACTGCATGCCCCCCTGCACGATGGGGTGCTCAACGCCCACCAGCTCCGTGAAACGCGTCTTCAACGCCATGACGTTCTCCCAAACGATTGTTTGGACCACACTGAACCGGGCGACGTCGGGTCACGCAAGGCCCGGCTTGGGTTCGGCCGCGTTTCCGTGGGCCTCCCCTCAGTTCGG
>DASUIJ010000171.1:0-13521 GCA_036279815.1 Phenylobacterium sp.
GACTTCGACCGCTGGCGGGACATGCCGGCCGCCGCCGACGCCGCCGCCGACGCCCTGCGGAGCTTCGCCCACGGCGCCTGCGACGCGTTCCGGATCGCGGCCACCCTGACGGCGGGCTTCGATTCCCGCCTGCTGGTGGCCAGCTGCCACGACGACCTGGCCCGCTGCGCCTTCTTCACCATCGACACCGGGGCCGGGATCGACACCGACATGAGCCAGGTGATCGCCCGGCGGTTCGGCCTGTCCCACAGCCTGATATCCATGCGCGAGGCCGACGAGGCCCAGATGGCGCTCTGGGACCGGGTGGTGGGCGACTGCATGATCGAGGCCCCGCGGCGCACCCATCTGACCCTCGGCGACCTGACCGACCGCGACGCGGTGTTCACCGGCATGTACGGCGAGGTCGGCCGCTGCCGCCTCTACCGGCAGGACCTGGCCCAGATCAACCAGGCCAGGATCGACGCCCGCTTCGTGATCGACCGCCTGACCCTGCCGGCGCACCCGGAGCTGCTCGAGAACATCGGCGCCTGGTTCGACGGGCTGGCCGGACAGCCCAACAGCGTCATCCTCGACCTGGCCTTCCACGAGCTCAAGTTCGGCTCCTGGGCGATGGGCCAGCGGCCGATGACCAATTCGGTCAAGCTCAACCTGCTGCCGTTCGCCCAGCGCCGGGTGCTCGACGCCTTCATCGGCGTGGCGCCGGCCGACAAGGGCACCGAGGCGCTGTTCTGGGCGATCATCGAGCGGCTGTGGCCCGACCTGCGCAGCGTGCCGATCAACAAGTACGGCGACGTGCGCGACTACCTCACGCTCTGGCAGAAGATCTCCAACCCCAACCGCGTGCGCCGCTACCTGCGCGACCGGCTGGCGCGCAAGAGCTCCTAGGCCGCGCCGCTAGGCGGATTCGCGGACCGAACTCCCCGCCTTGGCGAGGCCCAGCGGCAGGAAGATGCCGTGCACCCGCCACAGCACCACCGTGGCGGTGAAGTACCGGACCACCGTGGACATGGCCCCGGCGATGGCCGCGCCCTCGATGCCCATCAGCGGGATCAGCAGGGCGCAGAGCACCAGCACCACGATGGCGCTGTTGACCGCGTTCCAGAGCGACATCCGCCCCAGTCCCGTCATCACCATGTAGCTGCCGACCGGTCCGCTCAGCAGCTTCAGCACCTGTCCGGCCAGCAGGATGCGCATGGCCGTCGCCCCGGCCGGGAACTCCGGCCCCAGCAGCGACAGCAGCTGCGGCGCGAAGACGATCAGGATCATCGAGGGAACGCCGCCCAGCACGACCAGCAGCAGGGTCATCTGCTTGGTGGCGCCCAGCAGGTCGTGCAGCTTGCCCTGGCTGTGCAGGGCGGCGATCTGCGGCGACATGCCCGTCTCGACGGCGGTCAGCAGGAAGCTCAGCAGCAGGGAGAACTGCACGCCCACCCGGAAGATGCCGACGTCGGCGGCGTCGGCGAAGCGGGCCAGGAACAGGGTCATGATCCAGGGCGTGGCCAGGGTGGCGAGCACCGTTCCGGCCAGGGGCAGGCTGCGGGTCATCGCCTCGCGCGGCATCAGGGGATCGGCGGGCCGCCCCTTGTCGCCCAGCACGACGAACCAGATGGCCAGGCCGCAGAGGACGGAGACCAGGGTCGCGGCCGAATAGATCCAGGCCACCTGCACCAGGCTGTGCAGCCCCACGGTGAACGCGCAGACGCCCAGCGCCACCGGGACGAGGGCGCTCTCCAGGATTTCGGCCAGGGCGAAGCGGCTGAGGCCGCGCAGCAGGCCGCCGACCAGGCGGGACAGCGCCGAGGTGATGATGGACAGGCACAGGACCCCCATCAGCGCGACGAATTCGGGACCCTCCTTCAGCGCCCTGGCCAGGGGCTCGAGCGCGGCCCAAACCCCCAGACTGACCGGCACGCCCAGGGCGAGGATGATCCCGAGGCTCGTCCAGCCCCAGGCCCGCGCCGCCGACCAGCGCCCGGCCGCGCGATAGACGGCGATGGCGCGGGTGGTGCTGTAATCCAGGCCGCAGGTGCACACATAGCCCACGATCGCCAGCAGGGTGCTGGCCAGCACCCAGGTCCCGGAGCCCGCCGCGCCGAAGCGCCTCGCGATCAGGATGGTGACGCCGAAGCCGAGGCCGGCGGTGGCGAGCTTGCTGGCCAGGGAGACCACCGAGCCGATCAAGGCGCCCCTAAGGTGGCCCTGGGAGAATTTGCGGACGAAGGACAACATGGGCTCACGGGGTCTTGCAGGGGCCGCGACGAGCGCGGGGTTCGTCAGGGTGTCGCTCCGCGCGCCCCCGGCGGACCTGACCGGACAGCGAGTTACGCGGTTCCCGGCCCGACGCCAAGGCTCGCCGCGCCGCGGCTTCCCCGGCCGGACCATCTCTCCCAGGAATGAAGATATGCCGAATACCGGTCCGCGGCGCCTGCGGCCCTGCGGCCCCGTGATGTCTTAACGCGGCCCCGCCCGCCGCGCCCCGCCCCGCCGCGGCGCCGCGCCACGCCCGCCCGGGGACGCAAACCCTTGCCCCACAAGGTCCCGGGCCGCGGAACCCGGGCCGGGCTCCCCCGCCCGGACCTGCCCTGGTCAGCAATATTTAACCACCTTGATTAGCGGCAAGTCAAAGCCTCGAGCAGCATTCTTCACATGAGATTAGCGCAAGAACGTGTTGCCACACTGATCAGGCAGTAAAACGTTCAGAAGATCCGAGGGTATCCCCCCAATCTTCTACGCTATTGCATCATCATGATCAGTGGTGGCTAAAGGGGTACTTCGATGACGACATACACCGTCAGTAATACCGTGGAACTCTCGACCGCCCTCAAGAGCGCGGTCGGCGGCGACACGATCAGCCTGGCCGGCGGCAACTACGGCGACGTGGCGATCAACAAGGCGTTCTCGAGCGACGTGCTGATCACGTCCCAGAGCGCCGGCTCGCCGGCGGTGTTCCACACCCTCAACCTCGGGTCCGCGGCCAACGTCCATATCGACGCCGTGAAGGTCGACTTCACCCCGTCGTCCACCACCTACGCCTTCTCGCCCGCGGTCTCGATCAGCTACGCCACCAACATCACCATCACCCACTCCACCATCACCGGCGGACTGGCGGTGAACGGCGTGTCGCCCGACTCCACGACGCTGGACAACACCCAGAACGTCCTGGGCTTCCCCACCGGCTACGGCGTCAGCATCGGCAATTCCAACAACGTGAAGCTCGACGGCGTCGAGATCTCCACGGTCAACAAGGGGATTGTGCTCAACAATTCCAACTATGTGACCGTCGCGCACAGCGACATCCACGACCTGCGCACCAGCGGCATCGTCGGCGGCGGCGGCAGCCACATCACCATCGACTCCAACCACATCCACGACTCCAACCCGTGGCACTGGGGTTATGGCGACCACGCCGACTATCTGGCGCTGTGGACCAACGCCGGCCAGGCCTCGGCCAGCACCGACATCAAGATCACCAACAACCTGATGGAGCAGGGCAAGGGCACGGCTCTGCTGGGCATGTGGCTGCAGGGCGGCGCCGTCGGCTTCAGCGGCGTGACCATCTCGGGCAACGCGTTCCTGAACGGCAACTTCCAGGGCATCACCCTGTGGGACACGTCCAACGCCAGCGTCGACCACAACACCCTGCTGCAGACCAGCGGCGACACCAAGGCGCGGCCGAGCATCCTGCTGTCCTCCGGGACCCACAACGTCACCGTGAGCGACAACACCCTTGGCGCCTACAATGACCAGTCGGGCTCCACCGGGGCCCTGGCCAACACCGCGACGAACAACACCCTGGTCCAGCGGTGGGATCCCTCGGCGGCCGGCTACTACACCGATACGCTGATCACCTCGACCGAGCAGGCCTACAGCATCGACGGCCTCTACGGCGTCAACGCCACCGGCCAGGTGGTGTCCTCGACCCCGGTCGTCTCCGATCCCGTCGTCACCGATCCCGTCGTCTCCGATCCGGTCGTGGTCGACAGCTCCACTCCCGTGGCGAGCGACCCCGTCACGGCGCCTGCGCCGACCCCGCCCGCCAACCTCGTCATCAACGGGACCTGGGACTACGCCAAGCTGGTGGGCGGCGACGGTAACGACACCATCACCTCCAAGTCGGGCGGCGACACCCTGGTGGGCGGCGCGGGCGACGACACCTACGTCTTCACCGCCTCCAAGACCCTGGTGGTCGAGAATGCGGGCGGCGGCGTCGACACCGTGATCGCCAAGGGCGACTACACCCTGACCGACAACGTCGAGAACCTGACCGTCAGCAGCGCCGCCAGCAACAACTGGTCGGGAACCGGCAACGGGCTGGACAACGTGATCACCGGCAACGCGGGCAACAACTATCTCAGAGGCCTGGCGGGAAACGACACCATCAGCGGCGGCCTCGGCAACGATATCGTGGTCGGCGGCGCGGGCTCCGACCGGCTCACCGGCGGCGCCGGTAAGGACACCTTTCGCTTCGAGCGCGGCAGTGGAAATGATGTGGTCACTGACTTCAATAAGGTTGATCACGACGTCATCGACGTCTCCGCCTACCTGAAGGCCGGCTACAAGGCCGTCCTCACCGACGTCGGCACGGACGTGAAGATCAGCTTCGCCACCGGCGACTCGATCATCCTGACCGGCATCCACGCCAAGGACCTGTCGGCCACCGGAACCGGCTTCACCCTCTGAGGCGGCCCGGCGGCTTCCCCCCCCGCCGGACCCAAAATATCCTCCAGCCCTCGGGCCCTGGTTCCTTCGGAGCCGGGGCTCTTTTTTTGTGACCGCCCGGCGCGCGGCGATTAATCCTTGATCCAGACGCAGCGGTCAGATTGATCCGCGCTCGCCCCTCAGCCGTTCCGGACCCATGACCGACCCCATGTCCCTCCCGTCCGCCTCCGCCCGGCCCGTGCGGTACTTCGTGCGCGACGACGACATCGGCGAGCTGACCGACGAGCTGAAGGCGTTCGTCGAGCTGTTCCTCGCCCGCCGCATCCCGGTCAGCTACCAGATCATCCCCGAGCGCCTGAGCGAAGCCTGCGCCCGCTACATGGCCGACACGGCCGACGCCCATCCCGACCTGGTCGAGATCGGCCAGCACGGCCTGCGCCACGGGATGACGGTGAAGGGCAAGCGCCTGAACCGCGAGTTCGGCCCCGAGCGCAGCCTGGCCCAGCAGAGCGCCGACATCGCCGAGGGCCTGGACCTGCTGCGCGCACGCCTGGGCGCCGACCGCCCGATCACGGTCTTCACCCCGCCGCAGCACAAGTTCGACCGCAACACCCTGACCGCGGCCGCGGCGGCCGGGCACCGGGTGTTCTCCGCCGCCTGCTATCCGACCCCGCACCATCGCCTGGCCTATGCGCTGGGCCGGGGCCTGGGCCTCAGCAGCATCCGTCAGCATGGGATCTCCCATCACGGGCGCCGACGCCCCGAGGCGGACCTGCGGGAGGTCTCGATTTCCATCGCCGTGGACAACGGCCGCACGATCAAGTGCGGGGCGGGCGCGCTCGACGCGGCCCTGGCCACCGCCGCGCGCCACTCCGACCTGGTGGGGCTGATGTTCCACCACGCCGTCTATGCGGGAGCTCCGGGCAAGCAGGCCCTGGAGGCGATCGTCGAGCGGCTGGCCGCCCACCGCCCGGAAAACTTCCGCAAGCTCGGCGATCTCGCCCCGGCCTGAGGCTCAGCGGCGCCCGGGGGCGGCCCAGTCGTCCATCAGGGTGTTCAGGTGGGCGATCAGCTCGGCCGGGTCGCTGGTGGCCGGAACGGGCGGCCGGTTGCGGACCGTGCGCAGGGCCTCGCTGAACTCCTCGGGGGTCTTGGCGACGGCCAGCATCCCACGGGCCGCGAAGGCGCTGGTGATTTCCTCCTGGTGATCGTCATAGACCTCGCCCTTCTCGAACAGGCGCGGCACGGCCACCACCCGGCAGCCCTGGCGCAGCGCGGTGATCAGCGAGCCGGTGCCGCCGTGGCAGACCACGATCTCGGCGTCCCGCAGGATGTCCTGCATCCCGTCGAAGGGCAGGGTCTCGACCGTCTCGATCCCGTCGGGCTTCACGCCGCCGACCCCGGTCTGGATCAGCACCTCCTCGGGGATCTCGCCCCGGGCCTTGGCGTCGGCCACCAGGCCGACCAGCCGGTCGAAGGGCAGGATGGCCCCCACGGTGGCGAACAGCAGCGGCTTCTTGGGCGGCGGCGGGGTGTCCAGCATCCGCAGCGGGTCGAACACCGCCGCATCCGGCCAGTAGGCCGCCAGGGCCTTGGACTGCACCACCTTGCGGTGCGCCAGGGGCGCGGTCATGCGGCCGAACACCGAGGGCTTGTCGAACCGGGCGAAGGACTCCACCACCACGATCTTCGCGCCCAGCAGGCGCGCCCAGACCAGGGCGAAGAACACCGCCCCGGCCCCGGTGCTGATCAGCACGTCGGGCCGTTCGCGCAACATGATCCCCGCGGAGACGAAGACGCTGCGCACCGCGGCGGCCAGCATCTTCAGCGGCGCGCCCAGTCGCGCCTGGCCCAGGGCGACGTGGGGGACGTAGCGGGTCGGATGCTTCTCGGCGATGCTGCGGGACAGGGCGGTGTCCTCGCTGACGAAGAAGTAGTCATGGCGCGACCAGGCCGGTTCGAGGTCGAGGAGCTGGCGCACATGGCCGCCGCCGGACCCGGCGAGGCAGACCTTGAGCCGACGCGAACCGGCCGCGTCGGAGACCCGCGCGGTCGCGCGTCCGGCCACCGGATTTGCAGCTTCTGCCATTAGCCACCGTTTGATAATAAAATTGGGCTCATATATATCCGCGACGCTCCGAGGTGTGGTGATTCAAATCGTCGCCCGCAACGTTTTCTAGCAACGTCGGGCGCGATCAAGTCAAATTAGAATAATACTGGATAGTTTGGTGCTGCAGGCCACAGAGGGCGAGTGTCGGAGCGCAATCAACAACGTGAAAGCCTTGCTCTTCAACCGAAGGCTGCGTCGGCGAGGACTGTCTCCATTCGCTCCGGCGGCGCCGTGCGTGATGAGTTGACGGTGAATAGCGCGACAGCCCTTCGGCCGATCAAGATCGGACTGCTATGGCATTCGGCCAGCTCCGCCAACCTCGGCGTGGGCGCCCTGACCATCGCCAATCTCGCCATCGCCCGCAAGGCGGCGGCCGACCTGGGGCTCGATCCCCGATTCCACATCATCGGCATGCGCGACGGCAACAAGACCTATGTGTCGCCGGACGAGGCGGAAATCTTCGTGGTCGACACCACGTCGCTGTTCAATCCGTCCGGCTGCTGGAAGGTGATCGGGGCGCAGGACTGCGTGGTCGACATCGGCGCCGGGGACAGCTTCGCCGACATCTACGGCATCAAGCGCTTCATGTTCCTGTGGCTGACCAAGATGATGGCGATCGTGCGTGGCACGCCGCTGCTGCTGGCGCCGCAGACCATCGGCCCCTTCACCCGGTTCCCCTATCGGCAGCTCGCCCGTTTCGTCATGGAGCGGGCCCGGGCCGTGGTGCCCCGCGACCGCGTCTCGCTCGACTTCCTGAACGAACTCGCCCCCAAGGCGCACGGCGTGCTCTCCGTCGACGTCGCCTTCGCCCTGCCCTACGAGGATCACTCCGCCCTGCGCAACGGCCTCAAGGTCCGCGTCGGCGTGAACGTCTCGGGCCTGCTGTTCAATCTCGCCGAGCAGGGGAAGAACCAGTTCGGGCTGGACGCCGACTACGCCGTCCTCATGCGCCGGTTCATCGGCGACCTGGTCAAGCGGCCCGACACCGAGGTCCACCTGATCGTCCATGTGCCGTCCTCCATCGTGGGGACCGACGAGGACGCCTCCCTGGCCGACCGGCTGGCGCAGGAGTTCCCCGGCGTGGTGCGGGGCCCGAACTTCCCGGGACCCTCCGAGGCCAAGTCCTACATCTCCGGCCTCGACTTCCTGGTCGCCGGCCGGATGCACGCCTGCATCGCCGCCTTCTCGGCGGGGGTGGCGGTGGTTCCGATCGCCTACAGCCGCAAGTTCAGCGGCCTGTTCGAAATGCTGGACTATCCCTGGATGGTGCCGGTGAAGGGCATGGACGCCGATCGCGCCTATGACTTCCTGATGGACTGCCTGGAGCGCCGCGAAGAGCTGGCCAGGGCCGCGTCCGACGGCATGACCAAGGTGGAGGCGCTGCAGGACGCCTACCGCGCCGAACTCCGCACCCTGTTCGCCGAGGCGACGGCGCGGTGAGCCGCGGACGGTCCGCGACCGTCGACCGGGTGGTCGGCGGCCAGCTCTGCACGGGCTGCGGCCTCTGCGCCTCGGTGTCCGGCGGCGCGATCGTCATGGACGGAGCCTCCGGCTTCAACCGCCCGGTCCAGGTCGGCGACGTCGGGCCCGACTCCGAGCGCGTGATCGCCCGGACCTGCCCGGGCGTGGCCGTCGCCCCCTGGCCGCAGGCGCCCCACATGAATCCCTATTGGGGCCCGTGGCTGCGGGTCGGGGTGGGCTGGTCCACGGACCCGGCGATGCGCCATCAAGGTTCGTCCGGCGCGGCGGTCACCGCCCTGGCGGCCCACGCCCTGAAGTCGGGCCTGGTGGACCGCGTCGTCCATGTGGTGGCCGATCCCGCCAATCCCACCGGCAACATGGTCACCTGCTCGACCACCGAGGCCGAGGTCGTCGCGGGCGCCGGATCGCGCTACGCCGCCTCGTCCCCGCTGGCCGGGATCGACGCCCTGCTCGGCGACGGCGGCTCCATCGCCTTCGTGGGCAAGCCCTGCGACGTCTCGGCCCTGCGCCGGCTGGCGCGGATCGACCCGCGGGTGGATCGCCACGTGCCCCTGACCCTGGCCTTCTTCTGCGCCGGCGTGCCCAATCAGTCCGCGGCGCGCCGCATCCTGAAGGCCATGGACATGTCGCCCGAGGAGGTGACGGCCTTCCGTTACCGCGGTCAGGGCTGGCCCGGCGACGCCGTGGCGGTCGCCCGCGACGGACGCACCGCCCGGATGACCTATGCCGAGAGCTGGGGACAGTACCTCGCCAAGGAGGTCCAATTCCGCTGCAAGATCTGTCCGGACGCCGTGGGCGGGACGGCCGACATCTCCTGCGCCGACGCCTGGTACGGCGACGAGGCGGGGTATCCGAGCTTCGAGGAACGTGACGGCCGCAGCCTGGTCCTGACCCGCACCGCCCGCGGCGACCGGTTCCTGGACGAGGCGATCGCGGCCAGGGCGCTGGAGGTCGAGGCCCTCGACATCGGCGAGATCGACAGGATGCAGCCCTCCCAGGCGCAGCGGAAGCGCCTGGTCAGGGCCCGCACCGCCGCCCTGGCGGCGACGCTGCAACCCAGGCTGGACACCCGCGGGACCATGGTCGAAGCCGCCGCCGCCCAGGCCGGCCTGAAAGTGCAAATCCGCAATTTCCTTGGCACGGTGCGCAGGATCGTCGCCGGGCGACGCTGAAAAAGCTCACCCGGCCGTATATCTTCGCCACAGTCCGCCATTTCGCTTTTCGCGTGCGCGTGCGAGACCGGGGCGTTATCTCTCCGTTAGCTTGGCGCAGCTAACTAAACCAAGGTCTAGGGGATTCTAATCATGGTGCGTGGACGACTCGCTGTCGGAGCTTTGATCGCTGCGGCCGCCGTGACTTCGCCGGCCTTCGCCGCTCCCCGCGGGGCGCCGCCCGTCGATCGGTTTTCGGTCAGCCTGAACGCGCGCGCCGAGCACGATACGAACCTTGCCGGGATCAACCCCGCGGAGGCCCGGATTCGCGGCCTGGAGCCTGAGGACACGGTCTATACGCCGTCCCTGACG
Source organism: Phenylobacterium sp. (assembly GCA_036279815.1). GTDB lineage: Bacteria > Pseudomonadota > Alphaproteobacteria > Caulobacterales > Caulobacteraceae > Phenylobacterium. The sequence continues at coordinate 9,775 of DASUIJ010000171.1, forward strand.
GTCAACGTGAACATCCCGGTCAGCCGCCAGACGGTCTTCTTCCGCGGCTATCTCGGCTATTCCTACCACGACCAGAACACGCTGCTGGACAGCGAGCGGATGACCTTCGACGGCGGCGTCAACGGCCGCATCAGCATCTGCGACGTCACCGCCGAGGGCAGCTATCAGCGCGGTCTGAGCTCCTTCGAGGACGTGGTCCTGGCGCCGACCATCACCAATGTGCTCGAGGTCAAGCACCTGGGCGCGACCGCCACCTGCGCCCGCAAGACCGGCATCGGCCTCATGGCCTCGGTCTCCGGCGACCGGGCCGAGAACGACCAGACGCTCCTGCGTCCGCAGGACTACGAGGAAACCGCCTACACCCTGGGCCTGACCTATTCGAAGCCCCGCCTGGGGACCGTGACCGTCTACGGCGCCCACAAGCGCACCGAGTACAACCACCGCGTGGCGGTGGCCGGGACGGAGGGCTACGAGCTCGACAGCTTCGGCCTCACCTACGACCGCCATCTGGGCGCGCGGATCGATGGCAGCGTCTCGGTGGCCTACACCAGCGTCAGCAACATCGCGGCGCCGAGCCTGACGACGCCGGCGGGCGACTTCGACGGCGTGACCTATTCGGCCAACCTCAACTACCGGGCCACCAGCCGGCTCCTCGCCGAGGCCATGTTCGAGCGCGACGTGACGCCGTCCAACCGCTTCGGCAATTCCTACGACGTGGGAACCCGCTATCGCCTGAAGGGCACCTACGAGCTGGGTTCGCGCATTTCCCTGAACCTCGGCGCGGAACAGCGCGAAGTTGATTCTCAAGGCAGTCTGGCCTTCGCCGGAAACTTGACCAATTCTCGTATGAGAGTGGTTTTCGGGGGCGTGACCTACAGACCTAGCAAGCTTCTGTCCCTCGGCCTCGACGCTGCGCAGGAGGAACGGCGAACCAACGATCGCCGTTTCGACTACGACAACACCCGCGTGGGGCTGACGGCAGGCGTGAGCTACTAGAGGGCCTATCAAGGTAATCACATGGGAATTCGTTCCGCTGTACTTGGATTGATCGCTCTGGGCCTGGCCTGCGCGCCGGCTGCGTTCGCGCAACAGGCCGCGACCCCGCCCGTCGTGCCGGCCGCCGCGCCGGAGGCCGGGCCGACGGGGCCGTCCGCTTCGACGGAATACCTGCTGGGGCCTGACGACACCATCGACATCGAGGTGGTGGGTCAGCCGGACCGCACCCGGGCGCATGTCTATTCGGACGGCACCATCCAGATGAACCTCGTCGGCAAGGTCAGCGTGGCGGGCAAGACCACCCGCCAGCTCGGCGCCGAACTGGCCGCGGCCCTCAAGGCGGGCGGCTACTTCTCCAACCCGGTCGTCAATGTCGAGGTCTCGTCCTACGCCAGCCGCTACGTCACGGTGCTGGGCGCCGTGGGCACGCCCGGCCTGGTGCCGATCAACCGCTCCTACAAGATGTCCGAGATCATCGCCCGCGTGGGCGGTATCCAGGAGCGGGCGGCGGACTACCTGATCGTGCGTCCCGAGACCGGGCCTGAAAAGCGCTACATGATCGAGAAGCTGGCCACCGGCGACTCGACCGACGACCCCTATGTGACGCCCGGCGACAAGATCTTCATCCCGGTCGCCGACGTGTTCTACATCTCCGGCCAGGTGGCCAATCCCGGAAGCTTCCCGATGAAGAGCGGGATGACCCTGCGCGAGGCCATCGCGCGGGCCGGCGGCCTCACCGATTCCGGAACCGACAAGGGCGTCAAGGTCACCCGCGGGGGCAAGACGACGAAGATGGATGCGAGCACCAAGGTCCAGGCCAACGACGTGCTCGTCGTCCGCGAACGACTGTTCTAGAGCGGCCACCGGCCGGAGGCGCCAGATGAGTATCTATCAATTTCTGCGGATTCTGTGGGCCCATCGATGGCTGACCGTCGCCTCGACCGCCGCCACCCTGGTGGGGGCGTTCATCGCCCTGCTGATCGTCCCGCCGAGCTATGAGGCCAAGACGCGGGTGATGCTGAACCTGCTGCGTCCCGACCCCGTCACCGGGGAGGTGATCGCCAACGCCAATTCGCGGACCTACATGGCCACGCAGATGGAGCTGATCAAGGATTACGGCGTCGTCGGCCAGGCCATCGACAACCTGGGCTGGGCTTCGAACCCGCAGTTCGTCCAGCAGTACCAGGCCGCCAAGAACAACGACGTCGATATCCGCCGCTGGCTGTCGCAGAGGATGATCTCGAAGATCGACGTCGGCGCCGTCCCGGGCACCAACATCCTGGAGATCACCTTCCGCGCCGAATCGCCGGGCGAGGCCAAGGCCATGGCCGACAACCTGCGGAACGCCTATCTCGACACCGCCCTGCAGACGCGCCGCCGCGAGGCGACCAAGACCGCCGACTGGTACGCCCAGCAGGCCGCCCAGGAGCAGGCCGCCCTGAACGCCGCCGACGCCGCCAAGACCGCCTTCGAGAAGGAAAACGGCATCGTCATGCAGGCGGACAACACCGACGTGGAGACCGCCCGCCTGCGCGCCCTCGCCGGCCAGGGCGCCGTCGGCGCCCCCATGGTGGCCGCGGCCCCGCCCTCGGCGGCGGCGATCGAACTGGCGACCCTGGATTCCCAGATCTCCCAGGCCGCCCAGTCCCTGGGTCCCAACCACCCGCAGATGCAGGCCATGCGCGCCCGCCGCGGCGTGCTGGCGCGCGTCGCCGCCCAGGACGCCCAGGCTCAGGCGCGGGCGGCGGCCGGAGCGGCCGGCGCCGGCGCCGGCGCGCTGGAGGGCGCGGGCCGGATGCAGACCTCGCGGGTCCTCGCCAAGCGCGACAAGATCGAGCGCCTGAACCAGCTCCAGGCCGAGGTCAATCTGCGCCGCGAGGAATACAACAAGTCGATGGGCCGCATCGCCGAGCTGCGCAAGGAAGCGGGGATCGCCGACACCGGCATCACCGCCATGGGCGACGCGGTGATGCCGCAGAAGCCGAAGTTCCCGAACAAGCCCCTGATCCTCGGCGGCTCGCTGGGCCTCGGCCTGGGCCTGGGTCTCGGCCTGTCGCTGCTGGTCGAACTGTTCAACCGCCGCATCCGCGGGCCCGAGGATCTGCAGTCGATCTTCGACGTCCCGCTGCTGGCGGTCATCGCCACCCGCCCGACCCGTCTGGTCGACACCGCCCGCTCCTCCAGGCCGGCGGCCCCCCGTTGGCCTGGCCGTCGCCGTGCGGTGCAGGCATGACCCAAGGAGCGCTCATGCAGCGTGAAGCACCGCCGTCGAACGGGGCTCCGACCTACAGCCTGTCCCGTTCCCTGGTCACGGTCTCCGACCCGAAGGAGGGCCCGGCCGAAGCGATCCGCGCGCTCCGCACCCACGTGATGGCCCAGCACATCGAGGCCGGCCGCCGCGCGCTGGCCGTGTGCGCCACCGCCGCCGACGCGGGCACGACCTACATCACCAGCAACCTGGCGGTGGCCATGTCGCAGATCGGGGTCAAGACCCTGCTGATCGACGGCAACCTGCGCCAGCCGGGGATCGACGCGGTCATCCGGCCGTCGGTGGCGGTCCAGGGCCTGTCCCAGTGCCTGGCCTCCGAGGACGACGACTATACGGGCTACATCGAGAACGAGGTGCTGCCGAACCTGTCGGTGATGTACGCCGGCGGCGTGCCCGGCAACCCGCAGGAACTGCTGGCGCGCGACCGGTTCGAGACGCTGATGAACGTCTGCCTGCGCGACTTCGACCTGACGATCATGGAC
>DASUIJ010000172.1:0-5230 GCA_036279815.1 Phenylobacterium sp.
TCAGGACGCCTGCCTGCGGGCGCTGAAGTCCTGGCCCCGGAACGGGCCGCCGCGCGACCCCGCCGCCTGGCTGATCATGGTCGGGCGCAACGCCGCCATCGACGGCGTCAGGCGGCGCGGCAAACAGACCGAGCTTCCCGACGAGGCCGCGCTCTCCGACCTGGATGACGCCGAGGCGCGCCTGGCCGACCGGCTGGACGGCGCCGACTATCGCGACGACGTCCTGCGGCTGATGTTCATCTGCTGCCATCCCGCGCTGCCCGCCACCCAGCAGATCGCCCTGGCCCTGCGCATCGTCTCGGGCCTCTCGGTCAGGCAGATCGCCCGGGCCTTCCTGGTGGGCGAGAGCGCCATGGAGCAGCGGATCACCCGCGCCAAGGGTCGCATCGCCGGCGCCGGCGCGCCCTTCGAGGCGCCCGGTCCCATCGAACGGGTCGAACGCCTGGCCGCCGTCAGCGCCATGGTCTACCTGGTCTTCAACGAGGGCTATTCGGCGGGTGGGCCCACCGGCGACGGCGACCGCGCCGTCCTGGCGGACGAGGCGATCCGGCTGGGGCGGCTGTTGCTTCGGCTGTTTCCCACCGAGCCTGAGATCATGGGTCTGGTCGCCCTGCTGCTGCTGCAGCACGCCCGCGCCGACGCCCGGTTCGACGCCGCCGGCGATGTCATCCTGCTCGACGACCAGGACCGCAGCCTCTGGAAGCCGGCGCTGATCGCAGAGGGTCTGGCCCTGATCGACAAGGCCATGCGGCATCGCCGCCGCGGTCCCTACCAGGTCCAGGCCGCCATCGCCGCACTTCACGCCCGCGCGGCCCGGCCGGAGGACACCGACTGGGCCCAGATCGACCGGCTCTACGCGGCCCTCGAGGAGCTCCAGCCCTCGCCGGTGGTCACCCTCAACCGCGCCGTGGCGGTTTCCAAGGTCGCCGGCCCGGAGGCGGCCCTGGCCCTGATCGAGCCGCTGGCGCAGCGCCTCGGCGGCTATTTCCACTTCTTCGGCGTCAAGGGCGGGCTGCTGCTGCAGCTCGGGCGCGAGCGCGAGGCCAAGGCCGCCTTCGACCAGGCCATCAGCCTCGCCAACACCCCCGCCGAGGCCGCCCACATCCGCCTGCACCTCGACCGCCTCAAGCGCGACGCAGAGCCCGGCGCGGCCACGGCCTAGAGCGCGCGCCCGGCAAGGGTCGCCCGCACAATCCGCCGCAAATATCTTGGCGACCCTGTCGGCCCGCGGGCGTCTCGTTCGTTCCTTGGATAAGTCTGGAGCAAGCCCCAAGGAGAAATGCCGATGCCTCAGGACGCCCCCGTCGTCGCGGGCCACGAGCTGGTCCTCACCCGCGTGATCGACGCCCCCCGCGCCGCGGTCTTCAAGGCCTGGACCGATCCCGAGATTCTGAAGCGCTGGTGGGCTCCGCGGCCCTACACGACCCCGTCCTGCCAGATGGACCTCAGGCCCGGCGGCGTCTTCTCCACGCTCATGCGCTCGGCCGAGGGCGTGGAGTTCGACAATGTCGGCGTCTTCCTGGAGATCATTCCCGGCGAGAAGATCGTCTTCACCGACGCTTTCCGTCCCGGTTGGATCCCCGCCGAAAAGCCGTTCATGACCGCCATCGTCACGTTCCGGGACGCGGAGCCCGGCAAGACCCGCTACGTCGCCCGCGCCCTGCACTGGAGCGCCGCGGATCGCGAGACCCACGAGAAGATGGGCTTCCACGAGGGCTGGGGCATGGCCGCCGACCAGCTGGCCGAGGTCGCCGCCGGCCTGTGAGGAACAGCCGGAAAAACGCAATCCAGGAGAATCCGATGTCCGACCAGACCCAGACCGCCCCCGCCGTGACCGGCGTCACCCCCTACATCAACGTCATCGGCGCCAGCGACGCCTCGGCCTTCTACCAGCGGGCCTTCGGCGCCCGGGAGGTGACCCGTCTCCCGGCCCAGGACGGCAAGCGCCTGATGCACTGCCACGTCGTGATCAACGGCGGCAACCTGCTGCTCAGCGACTGCTTCCCGGAGCATGGATTCGCCCATGAGCCCTCCCGGAGCTTCACCCTGCATCTCCAGGTCGACGACGTGGACACCTGGTGGTCCCGCGCCGTCGAGGCCGGATGCGAGGTCGTGATGGCGCCGGAAGTCATGTTCTGGGGCGACAAGTACGGCACGCTCCGCGACCCGTTCCAGGTGACCTGGTCACTGGCCTCGACTCCCAAAGCCTGAGCCGCCGACCTAGCCTTCGGCCGGCGTCCGGCTCCGGCGCTCGGCGATCCAGAGTTCGGCCTGGCTGAGCGCGGCGGTGTCCAGGCTGCAGGTCCGCACGCGACCGGTCTTCGCCGAGCGCACCAGCCCGCTGGCCTCCAGCATCTGGAGATGCTGCATGGCCGAGGGCAGGGACATGGCCAGCGGCCTGGCCAGTTCGCTCACCGACGCCGGCCCCCGCGCCAGCCGGTCGACCATCGCCCGGCGGCTGGGGTCGGCCAGGGCCTGGAACGTCAGGTCCAGGGGGGAGGGCGTCACGCCCGGGGCCGCGGCGGCGGAAAGAGGCTGCGGTAGGGCCTGGCGTCCTCGATGACCCGGGCGAAGGACGGCCTCGCCGTCAGCCGCGCCAGATAGGCGCCGGTGTTGAGCCGCCGGACGCCGATCGGCTCCACCCAGTCGGCGTAGAACAGGGCGGGCGCGGCGGCGCAGTCGGCCATCGAGAAGGCGCTCCCGGCGGCCCAGGGCCGGCCGGCCATCTCCGCCTCGATCAGGTCGTAGGCCGTGCGCAGGGTGGCCCGCGCCGCCTCCACCCCGACCGGATCGTCGGCGCCCTCGGGGCGCAGCCGGTCGGCGACGATCTTCTGCATCGGGTCGGCCACGTAGAGGTCGTAGAAGCGGTCCTTGGCCCGCACCTCCAGGGCCCGGTCCGGATCGTCGGGCAGCATGGGCGCCGGCCCGGGATGACGCCGGTCCAGGTATTCGATGATGATGCTGGACTCCGTCACCACCCGCCCCCCATCCACCAGGGCCGGCATCTTGCCGAACGGCGAGAGCTTCAGGAACGACTCCCGCGCCGGGGGATCGCCCAGGTCCACCAGGTGATGCTCGAACGGGGTCCCGTTTTCGTAGAGCGCGATCAGCACTTTTTGGCAGAATGACGCGAAGGGGTGGGAATAGAGCGTCGGCGTCATGGCGGGCTCCAGAATAACTTAAGCAAACGCCTAACTATCACCTCGGCCGGGCTGCGTCTATCTAGGGCCGATGATCACATGCGATTTCCTCATCTGCGGCTCGGGCATCGCCGGGGCTTCCATGGCCTACGAACTGGCCCCCCACGGCAAGGTCGTGGTGGTCGAGCAGGAGAGCCAGCACGGGCGCCACACCACCGGCCGCTCGGCCGCGCTCTATATCGAAAGTTATGGTCCGGAGCCGGTGCGCCGCCTCACCGCCGCCAGCCGCGCCTTCTTCGACGCCCCGGCGCCGGGATTCGCCGACTATCCGCTGCTGTCCGTCCGCGGCTGCCTGAACATCGCCGGCCCGGACCGGCTGGATGAGCTGGCCCGGTTCGCCGAGGGGCTCGCGGTCACCGGCGCCGAGTTCCGGGAAGTCAGCGGGGAGGCGGCCCGCGAACGGATCCCGCTGCTGAAGCCGCAGGCCTGCGCCGCCGCCGTCTTCGAGCCCAACGCCTGCGACATCGACACCAACGGCCTGCACGCCGGATACCTCAAGCTGGCCCGCGCCCGCGGCGCCGAGTTTCGCCTGAACGCCCGCCTGGAACGCCTGGAGCCCGACGCCCACGGCTGGCGCGCCGGCCTGGCCGACGGCGAGACCGTCCAGGCCCGGGTGGTGGTCAACGCCGCCGGCGCCTGGGCCGACCGCGTGGCCGCCCTGGCCGGCGTCCGCCCGCTGGGCATGACGCCCCTGCGCCGCACCGCCCTGCTGCTGGACCCGCCCGCCGGCCTCGACTTCGGCGGCTGGCCGATGGTCGTCGACGTGGACGAGCAGTTCTATTTCAAGCCCGACGCCGGCCGCATCCTGGCCTCTCCCTGCGACGAGACCCCCTCGGAGCCGCTGGACGCCGCCCCGGAGGAGCTCGACATCGCCATCTGCGTCGACCGGCTGCAGGCCGCCTGCGACCTGCCGGTCCGCCGCGTCGCCCGCGCCTGGGCGGGCCTGCGCACCTTCTGCCCCGACCGTGTCGAGGCGTTCGGCTACGACGCCACGGCTCCCGGCTTCTTCTGGTACGTGGGGCAGGGCGGCTACGGCATGCAGACCGCCCCGGCCGCCGCCCGCCTGGGCGCGGCCCTGGCCCTGGGCCACGACGTGCCGCCCGATCTGGCCGAGCACGGCTTCACGCCGCAGACCCTGTCCCCCGCCCGGTTCGCCGAGCCCCGGCCGATGAACGGAACATAACACTCGCCTCAGGGGGCGTTCAGCCGCGCAGGTGTCTTCTGCGTCTCCAAGGACCGGACATCGGTCACGAACGAGAACTGGAGCCAGACATGAAACGCCAAGCGATTTCCGGCGCCGTCCTCGCCGCCCTGGCGGCGGGCGCGATCGCCACCCCGACCTTCGCCCAGCCCTATCGCGGCTACGCCTACGAGGACGCCTGCCAGCGCAAGACCCACGACAGCGGCACCACAGGCGCGGTCCTGGGCGGCATCGCCGGCGCCCTGGTCGGCTCCAGCCTGGCCGGACGCCACGACGGCCGCACCGGCGGCGCGGTCATCGGCGCCCTGGCCGGCGCGGCGCTGGGCAACAATATCGGCCGCAGCAAGGCCAAGTCGTCCTGCGACGGCTACGCCGACCGCGGCTACTACGGCTCGAGCTACAACAGCGGCTACGCCCGCAACAGCTACTATTCCAGCCACCGCGCCCGGGCCTACGCCTACGACCCCGCCCCGACGTACGCCTACGACCCCGCCCCGGCCTACGCCTATGATCGCGGCTACCGCGAGAGCGCCTACCGCTACGACGACCGCCGCTGGTAGGCCGCTCCTGGCCGGTCACCCAGACGCCGCCGGGCTCACCCCCGGCGGCGTTTTGGCATGGGTGAAAGGTTTTCATCTTTCCGCCGCCCCCGCCGGGCGGAAAAGGCTGGCGCTGACCCCAGGTCAGGCCCGACACTAGGCCATTCATTCTTGATGGCTTGGGAGGCCGCACGGCCATGGCGATTTCACTCTACGATGTCAGCGTGACCTCATTCCTGCAGACGCTCGGCGGCGTCTCGGGCTTCCTGGACCGGGGGCTCTCCCACTTC
>DASUIJ010000173.1:0-2610 GCA_036279815.1 Phenylobacterium sp.
ATCCCGGCATGGTCGCCGGTGAACGGGCGGCCGGTCCGGTTGGCGCCTGTGCGTCCTGGCGCGAGGCCCGCGACCAGCAGCCGGGCGTCGGGGTCGCCGAAGGACGGGGCGGGGCCGTTCCACCAGTCCGGATTGGCCGCGCGGTTCTCGGCCCGGTAGGCCACCAGGCGAGGGCAGAGCGGGCAGTCGCGCGGCGGTTCGGCCTGCGCGAGGCTAGGCGTCGGCATCCGCCTCGCGCTCGCGATCGGCGCCGGTGCGGCTCTCCTGGATGAACCGGGGCAGGCGCGAGGGCCGGCCGATGATGTCGGCCAGGTCGGCCAGGTCGATGAAGGCGTCGGCCTGCCGGCGCAGGTCGTCGGAGGCCATGGGCGGCTGCGATTTCACGGTCGACACCACCGTCACGCGGGCGCCCTTGCGCTGCACCGCCTCGACCAGCGCCCGGAAGTCGCCGTCGCCGGAAAACAGCAGCAGATGGTCGGCATGGGCGGCCATTTCCAGCATGTCGACGGCGATCTCGACATCCATGTCGCCGCGCCAGCGCTTGCGGCCCTGCGCGTCGGTGTATTCCCGCGCCGGCTTGGTCACCAGACGGAAGCCGTTGTAGTCGAGCCAGTCGACCAGCGGCCGGATCGGGGAATATTCCTGATCCTCCACCAGGGCGGTGTAATAGTAGGCGCGGACCAGGATTCCGCGGGTGCGGAATTCTTCGAGCAGCTTGCGGTAGTCGATGTCGAAGCCAAGGCCCTTGGCGGCCGAATACAGGTTCGCGCCATCAATGAAGAGCGCCAGCCTGTCAGTGGGATAAAATGTCATTGGAGTTGGAAATCCAAAAATGGGGCGTTGGGCGCATGGACCTGGACGAAGCGGTCATCGTCGCCCTCGGCGGAAATCTGGCCGGCGACTATGTTTCGTCAGAAGCTCTTCTCGAAGCCGCGCTCGCTCGTTTCGCCCAGGCGGGATTGCCTGTGGTGCGCCGGTCGTCCTGGTGGAGCTCTGCCGCCTGGCCGGACCCGACCGCAAACGAGTATCGCAACGGCGTCGTGCTTGTCGAGGCGGTGAAGTCGCCCAGCGAGACGATTCGAACCTTGTTCAGCATCGAAAGCCGCTTCGGCCGCCAGCGTGCCGGGAAAAACGCCGCGCGGACGCTCGATCTTGACCTGATCGCCTATGGCCGGGTTGTTTTGGACAGCCCCGAACTGGTCCTGCCGCATCCGCGCGCGCACGAGCGCCTGTTCGTGATGGGCCCGCTGGCGGAGATTGCGCCCGATTGGCGCCATCCCATCCTGGGCGAGACTGCGCGGGTCCTGGCGGCCAAGGCGAGCGTCGGACACGACGCGCGGCCGGTTGGCGCTTGAAGGACTCGATCAAGCCTGCGCAATCGTGCAGGCTTACGGGGCCCGGATCGAGGGCCCGACAGCGGGCCTGTAGCCGGGCCGACTGAGTTTTTGGGGCGTCCTGCTTGGCCTATCGGCTCGTTATCTTCGATTTCGACGGCACCTTGGCCGACAGCGCCGACTGGTTCATCAGCATGACCAACGGCGTGGCCGACCGTTTCCGCTTCCGCAAGATCAGCGATGAGGAAGTCGCCATGCTGCGCGGGCGCTCCAGCCGCGAGGTGGTGGCCTATATGCGCGTGCCGGCCTGGAAGATGCCGCTGATCGCGCGCCACGCCCGCAAGCTGGTCTCCCAGCACGCCTCGAGCATCCCATTGTTCCCGGGAGTCGAGGACCTGTTTCGCGGACTGGCCGCCAAGGGCGTGAAGATCGCCCTGGTGAGCTCCAATTCCGAAGCCAATGTTCGCAGCATCCTGGGTCCGGGCTGCGCTGACCTGGTGTCGATCTACAACTGTGGGGCCTCGGTGTTCGGCAAGACGCCGAAGTTCCGCGCCGTGATCCGCCGGGCCAAGGTCCCCAAGGACCAGGTGATCTCCATCGGCGACGAAACCCGGGATATCGAGGCCGCGGCCAAGGCCGGCATCGCGTCCGGCGCCGTGACCTGGGGTTATGCGCGGCCGGAGATCCTGGCCGAGCACAAGCCCACGATCCTGTTCGGGGCGATGAACGAGATCCTTCCGGCGGTGGCCGGCTAGCTCCCCGATCGGCGGGGTCAGGACCGAAGCTCGAACCGCTCCAGTGTCTGGACGGTCCGCCCGTCGAACGAGATCAGCTCCAGGGACGGCAACCGCCCGGCGATGCCCACGCGGCCAAGTTCCCTGACCAGGTCTTCGGCCTCGCCGTGGTGGTCTCGCGCCGCCACGGTGACATGGGGAATGAAGGGGATGTCCGTGCGCAGCTGGCCCGCGAGCGGCCCGGAATAGAGCTCGTCGTGCAGGGCTTCGATCTCGGCCCGTCCCTGGTCGGGGACCAGGAAGACGTGACTGCGCCGGTCGTCGGCGTCGCGGACCGCCAGATAGGCCGAAAGACGCAGCGCGATGGCGCCCTGGCGGGCGGCGACCGCGGCCAGGTGGTCCCGCGCGGCGGCCGCGTCGGGGGTGTCGAAGGGGAAGACCAGGGTCACGTGGGCGCCGATCGCCTCGTGGTGCGGATCGTGCCGCCGACGGAGGCCTTCGATTCGGGCGAGGTCCAGTCGGGACGCTTCCAGAGGCGCGAC
>DASUIJ010000174.1:0-3662 GCA_036279815.1 Phenylobacterium sp.
GTCCCGGCATAAGCCGGTAAGGCGACTTGAGCCCGTTGATGCGGGCGAGGTCTTCGAGGTCGACGCCCATCTTGCGGGCGATGGTCGCCAGGTGGTCGCCCTTCTTGACCTTGTAGCTCTCGCCGGGCCCCTGCGCCTGGACCACGCGGCCGGTGACGGTGGCCTTGGTGACCGTGCGCACGGGCGGCGGTGCGAAGGCGGGCGTGGTGGCCGGGGGCGGCGGCTCGCGGCGAACGGCCGGAGGGTCGAGCGGGCGGCTCTGCACCCCCTCCGGTTCCGGCTGGGCGGGCATGGGCCGCTCTTCGCGCACCGCGGGCGCCTCGGGCGCGGGCGTGGTCCGGGCCTCCGGCGAGGATGCGTCCTGGCGGATCGGGAAGTTCGGCCGCGGCATCTGGGCCCAGGATGGAGCCGCGACGGCTCCGAAAAGGGCGGTCGTCGCGACGAGGATCAGGGCCGAACGGCAAGGAAAACGCGTCATCGGCGCTCCGCTGAAAGCGCGTCTCGGGACGGGCGGACACCGGCCCGTCGCCCGGGGGCGCGCAATTTACTTTTTGACCGCATTCGAAAGCAAAGCCGTTGGCCGCCCCCGCTGAGTGCGCTCGTCGGAATCAGTCGAGGCGCCTGGGTTAACCATGGGTTAAGCTCGACGCCTAGGCCAACCCACAAACTCGTCACCTCACGGACAGTCGCTCAGAGCTCGCGCGCCACGCCATCGAGCAGCGGGACGAAACGAACTTCGGTCAGCACATCCACTTTGAAGCCCCCCTGCCCATCGCCCTCGTATCGCTTGAGGACCTGAACCGGCCCCTTGCCGATGGGCGCGACCAGCACGCCCGAAGGTTTGAGTTGCGCGAGCAAGGCCTTGGGCTCATCCGGCGCCGCTGCTGTGACCAGAATGCGGTCGAAAGGCGCCTGTTCGGGCCAGCCCAGCCCGCCATCGCCGAAACGGGTGATCACATTGGTGAGACCCAGCTTCTTGAACCGCGCTTCGGCTTCGGCCAGCAGGGTCCGATAGCGCTCCACCGTATAGACCAGCCGCGCCAGCTTGGAGAGGATCGTGGTCTGGTAGCCGGAACCGGTGCCGATCTCCAGCACCCGGGCGCGGCGCTCGATGTTCAGCGCCTGGGTCATCAGGCCGACGATGTAGGGCTGGCTGATGGTCTGGCCGCAGGCGATCGGAAGCGCCTGGTCCTCCCAGGCCCGCTCCTGGAACAGGTCGGGCGTGAAGAGGTCGCGTGGCGTGGTCTCGATGGCGCTCAGCACCGCGGGATCGCCGACCCCCTGGGAGCGAAGGCCCAGGATCAGCCGCGCCAGGCGGGTCTCGGCCGTGTCGTCCGCGGCCTTGGGCGGATCGTCCTTGGAAGGTTCGTTTGCCATGTCGCGCCGCTCCGTCACGACCTGGGCGGCGCCCCGCCCAGCACCTTCCTGAGGTCATGGACGGTCGCGAGGTGGGTGAGGTCGATATGCAGCGGCGTCACCGAGATCTTGCCCTCATAGATGGCCGCCAGGTCGGTGCCCGACTCAGGCATCGAGCGTTCCTGACGAAAGCCCATCCAATAGTACTCGCGATTGCGAAGATCGGTCCGCTTCTCGGCATGGCGGACCTGGATATCACGAAAGGTCTGGCGGGTGACCTCGACCTCGGTGATCTCCTCGGGCGGGCGGTTGGGGAAATTCAGGTTGATGATCACGTCCTTCGGCCAGCCGGCGCTGATCAGCTTGCGGATGATCGGGGCCGCGAACGCCTCGGCCGGGGCGAAGAACGGCTCGTGCGCCACCGGCCCGCCGGTCTGGGACAGCGCGATGGAGGGGACCCCCATCGCCATGCCCTCGATGGCGCCGGCCACAGTGCCGGACATGGTCACGTCCTCGGCCAGGTTGGCGCCGCGATTGACCCCGGACAGCACCAGGTCGGGGCGTTTGCCGCCCATCAGTTCGTGGATCGCCAGCATCACGCAGTCGGTGGGCGTGCCGGTGGTGGCGTAGCGGCGCTCGTCGATCTTGCGGACCCGGATGGGGTCGGACAGGGTCAGCGCCCGGCTGGCGCCGGACTGCTCGTATTCCGGGGCGCAGATGAACACGTCGTCCGACAACTCGCGGGCGATGGTTTCCAGCGCGAACAGGCCGTCGGCGTGGATGCCGTCGTCGTTGGTGAGGAGGATCCTCACCCCTCGCCCCCGATATGGGTCAGGCCCGGCAGGTAGGGGTGCAGGGCCTGAGGGATCGCGATGCGGCCCTGCTCGTCCTGATAGTTCTCCATCACCGCCACCAGGGTGCGGCCGACCGCCAGGCCGGAGCCGTTGAGCGTGTGGACGAAACGGGTCCCCTTCTCGCCGGCCTTCTTGGTGCGCGCGTCCATGCGGCGCGCCTGGAAGTCCCCGCAGTTGGAGCAGGAGCTGATCTCGCGGTACTTGCCCTGCGACGGCAGCCAGACTTCGAGATCGTAGGTCTTCCTCGCCCCGAACCCCATGTCGCCGGTGCACAGCAGCATGGTGCGGAAGGGCAGATTGAGCGCCTTGAGGATCGCCTCGGCGCAACCGACCATCCGCTCGTGCTCGGCCTCGGAGTCTTCCGGGGCCACGATCGAGACCAGCTCGACCTTGTAGAACTGGTGCTGGCGGATCATGCCGCGGGTGTCGCGGCCCGAGGCGCCGGCCTCGGAGCGGAAACAGGGCGTCAGCGCCGTGACGCGCATCGGCAGCTCTTCTTCCGGCACGATCTGGCCCATGACCAGGCTGGTCAGCGGCACTTCGGCGGTGGGGATCAGCCAACGGCCGTCGGTGGTCTGGAAGAGGTCCTCGGCGAACTTGGGCAGCTTGTCGGTGCCATAGGCGGCCGCGTCATTGACCAGCAGCGGCGGCGAGACCTCGAGATAGCCGTGCTCCTGGGTCTGCATGTCCAGCATGAACTGGCCGAGCGCCCGCTCCAGACGGGCCAGCTGGCCCTTGAGCACGGTGAAGCGCGCGCCGCTCATCCGGGACGCGGCTTCGAAGTCGAGCAGGCCCAGGCCCTCGCCCAGGTCCACATGGTCCTTGGGCGAGGCGATCGCGTTGGGTTCGCCCCAGCGGCGGACCTCGACATTGTCGTGTTCGTCCGCGCCCACGGGCACGTCGGGCGCGGGGAGGTTGGGCAACGAGGCCAGCAGGTCCTGCAAGGCGCCGATCGCCGCCGCCTCGGCTTCGGTCTCCGCGGCGACGTTGGCCTTCAGAGCCTCGACCTCGGCCATCAGCGCCTGGGCCGCGGCCTCGTCCTTCCTGGCCTTGGCCTGGCCGATCAGTTTGGAGAACTCGTTGCGCTTGGCCTGGGCCTGTTCGGACGCGGTCTTGATGGCGCGGACCCTGGCGTCCAGGGCCACGGCCTCGGCGGCGGCCCCGGAGCGACCCTTCGCAGCCCAGGCTTTCTCGTAAAGCTCGGGGTTTTCGCGAAGGGCTCGGATGTCGTGCATGGGGGCCGCCTTAGGATGAGCGGACTTCTCTAGTGCGGGTTGGACGAGGCGCCAACAACCTGTTGGCTCCGGCCGACGTAAACGGCGCCGCGCCTAGACCGGAACCACGTCGCGGCCCTCGTCCTCTTTCTTGCGGCGAAGTTCGATCAGCCGCACGCACCAGATCGAGATTTCGTAGAGCAGCACGATGGGCGTCGCCAGCAGGAGCTGGCTGATC
>DASUIJ010000175.1:0-4329 GCA_036279815.1 Phenylobacterium sp.
ATAGTCGTGCACCCAGATCAGGTCGTCCGGCGCGATCAGCGGGGCCAGGGTCTCGGCGAACCGGCGGTTCACCCGCTGGTAGCCCTCGTCGAAACTGCGGTCGTAGGCCGTCAGGTCCTGCCGGTAGTGGAACAGCGGCCACAGGGTCTTGTTGGCGTAGCCGTTGTAATATTCCTGAACGTCGGCCTCCTCGAGGTCGACCGTGGCGACCGTGACGCCGTCGTGCTGTTCGATGGCCAGCTGGCCGGTGAATTCGGCCGTCGTGCGTCCGCTCCAGCCGAACCAGAGGCCGGAATATTTCCGCAGCGCCGCGGACAGAGCCATGGCCAGGCCGCCCACGGTCTCGTCGCCGCGCCCGGTGGGCGGGCTCACCCGGTTGGAAACGACGATCAGCCGGCTCATTGCGAATGCTCCAGCCAGACCAGGGCGGTCTCGACGTCGGGCAGGCGGAAGCGGGCGGCGGTGGGGCGCGGCGGACCCACCAGCACGCCGAACCCGCCCAGGGCCTCGGCGGCCAGGAAACCGTCCTCGTCGGTCAGGTCGTCGCCGACGAAGACGGGGCGGGCGCCGGCGAAGGGAGGCTCGGCCATGAAGGCGCGGACGCTGTCGCCCTTGGTCTCGCCGGGCGACCGCAGCTCGGCGACCATCTGGCCCTCCTGCAAGGTCAGGCCGCTCCGGGCCGCGACCCGTTCCGCCTCATGCCTTGCGGCCGCCGCGAGCTCCGGGGCCAGCCGATAGTGCAGGGCGACGCTGAGGCCCTTGTCCTCGACGATCAGGCCGGGGCGGTCGGCGGCGAAGGCGTTGAGGGCGGCCAGGGCGGCGTCGTGGCCCGGATGTCCGGGCGCCGTGCTCAGTTCGCCCCCGCCGTTGCGCCGGGCCAGGCCGTGCACGCCGGCCAGGGCGGGAACGCTGGTCTCGAGAATCCGGTCGAGGTCGGCCAGGGTGCGGCCGCTGACGACCGCCAGTCGGCCCTCAAGGCGGGACTGGAGCCGCTCCAGCAGGCCGGTGCGGCGAGGATCGGGGCCGACGTCGTCCGGCCGGGAGACGATGGGGGCCAAGGTCCCATCCAGGTCAAGGAACAGGGCCACATCCGACAGATTCAGGACCGGGGCCTCCGGTCGGACAGTCAGTTCCGCAACACTCATAGATTACCTCACACATCTCCAACCAACGCGCGAGGCGGACCGTTCGATCCTGGAAATCGGACTAGCGGACGCTGGTCCAGGGCCGCGAGAGCAGGTTGGCGCAGTTGATCAGGCCCACCAGCGAATAGGTCTGCGGATAGTTTCCCCAGAGTTCGGCCCCATCGAGGGTGATGTCTTCCGACAGCAGGCCGGCGGAGGTGCGACGGTCCAGCATCTCGACGAACAGCTGGCGGGCCTCCTCCGTGCGGCCGGACAGGTGCAGCACCTCGATCAGCCAGAAGGTGCAGATGTTGAAGGCGGTGCGCGGTTCGCCGAAGTCGTCGGCGGTGGCGTAGCGCAGCATGTACGGCCCGCGGCGCAGCCCCTTCTCCACCGCCTCCAGGGTCGCCTGGATCCGCGGGTCGGATGCCGGCAGGAAGCGCACGTCCACCAGCTGCAGGAGGCTTGCGTCCAGTTCGTCGCCGTCGAAGGTGGCCGCGAACCGGCCCAGGTCCGGGTTCCAGGCGCGCTTTTCGATGGTGGCCCGGACGTCGGCGGCGCGTTGGTTCCAGTGGTCGGCGCGCTCCAGCAGGCCGAGCCTGGCGGCGGCGTTGCCCAGGCGGTCGCAAGCCGCCCAGCACATCACCGACGAATAGGTGTGCACCGCCTCGCGGCCGCGGAATTCCCAGAGGCTGGCGTCGGGCTTGTCGTGCAGGGCGTAGGCGCGGTCGCCGATGGGCTCCAGCGCGCGGAAGTCCTCGACGGTGGCCGGCCGCAGCAGGCGCTCGTCGAAGAAGGCCTGCACCGAGGACAGTACGATCTGGCCGTAGACGTCGTGCTGCACGTGCTCGTGGGCCTGGTTGCCGACCCGGACCGGGCCCATGCCGCGATAGCCCGGCAGCTTGTCGGCGAAGTGCTCGGTGAGCGCCGGTTCCAGGCCGACGCCGTAGACCGGCTGGACATGGCCGCCGTGGATCTGGTCCGTCAGGTTGCGCAGGTAGACCAGGTAGTTTTCCAGCAGGTCGGCGGCGCCCAGGCGGTTGAGCGCCTGGACCACGTAATAGGCGTCGCGGAGCCAGCAGTAGCGGTAGTCCCAGTTGCGGCCGCTCTCCGCGTGTTCGGGGATCGAGGTGGTCAGGGCCGCGACGATGGCGCCGGTCTCCTCGTAGGCGCAGAGCTTCAGGGTGATGGCCGCTCGGATCACCGCCTCCTGCCACTCCAGCGGCACGGACAGGGTGCGCACCCAGCCGCGCCAATAGCCCAGGGTCTCGTGCAGCATGCGCTCGCCGGTGGCGGCGATGTCGGCGTCCAGCCCTTCGTCGGGTCCGAGGAACATGGTGATCGGCTCTTCCAGCCGGAACAGCCGTTCGCGGGCGATGTGGCTCACCGGCGCGTCGGTGGTGAGCCGCAAGGTCATCTCGCCGCCCACATAGCGCAGGTGGTTCGAGCCGCTGGTCACCGCGGACGGCGCATCGCCCCAGTTGACGGTGGGCCGCATGCGGATGCGGATATGCGGGGTTCCGGCGATGACCCGCACGATGCGGACGAAGGACATGGGCCGATAGACCCGTCCGAACTGACGATAGCGCGGCGCGAAGTCGATGATCTGGACCACGGCGCCCGACTTGTCCGTGAGCTCCGTGGTGAGCACCGGGGTGTTGCGCATATAGCTCTGGCGCACGCTGGCCAGGTCCTCGACCTCCACCGACCAGAATCCCTGGTCCGGGTTCTCACCGCCCAGCAGGGCCGAGAACACCGGGTCGCCATCCACCCTGGGCGCGCAGGCCCAGACGTAGCGGCCCGTCACGTCGATCAGGGCGCTGGCGGCGCAGTTGCCGATCGGGAAGAGATCCAGGTTTGGAGTCATGCGGGCGCTTTCTTGGCGGTCGGGACGGGACGGATCAGGACGCGGTCACCTTAGACGCACAGGCACGCCGCCGCCGGTGGAGTGAACCGCCACCCGATCCCCGATCCGCTCGAAGCAGAGATCGACCTTCTCGTCGCCCACCCGCAGGCCGTTCACCCACAGATGGTCGATGCCGTTGGGCAGGCGGGGATCGCGGATCTCGATCTCCCCCGCCAGGCCGTCGACGGTGAGGCCCAGGCAGGCCTGAAGGGTCATGAACACCGA
The DNA here is from genome assembly GCA_036279815.1 of Phenylobacterium sp. GTDB lineage: Bacteria > Pseudomonadota > Alphaproteobacteria > Caulobacterales > Caulobacteraceae > Phenylobacterium. Next base: position 3,256 of record DASUIJ010000175.1, read on the forward strand.
ACCGGCGGCCCAGGCCTGGGGCAGGCAGGCCACGGGATAGGCGACCGGCGGTTCGCCGGCCGAACGCGGAAAGCCGCAGAACAGCTCGGGCAGGCGCATGTCGAGGTTGGAGGCGGTCTCGAACAGCTCCGACATCAGTTCGACCACCCCGTCCCGCTCGCCGTAGCGCGCCAGGCCCATGGCGCAGATCGCCGTGTCGTGCGGCCAGACCGATCCGTTGTGATAGCTCATGGGATTGAAGCGGGCCTCGCCGGTCGCCAGGGTCCGGATGCCCCAGCCGCTGTCGAAGGCGGCCGACATCAGCTGGTCGGCGACCTGCCGCGCCCGGACCGCGCCCGGCAAGCCCATGAACAGCAGGTGGCCGGGGTTCGAGGTCTTCACCCGGCACAGGTCGCCGGCGCCGTCGATGGCGACGCCGTAGAAGGCCTTGTCCTCCATCCAGAACCGGCGCTCCACGGCCTCGCGGATATGTTCGGCCCGGGCTTCCCAGAAGCGTGCGGTTTCGGAGTCCTCCCGACGGCGCGCGAACAGGCTCATGGCCCGGTAGGCGGCGAAGGCGTAGCCCTGCACCTCGACCAGGGCGATGGGCCCGTCGGGGAAACGGCCGTCGGCGTGGAAGACGCTGTCCTGGCTGTCCTTCCAGCCCTGGTTGGCGAGGCCGCTTTCCTGGCCGCGGGCATAGTCGATCAGGCCGTCGCCGTTGGTGTCGCCGAAGTGCTCCATCCAGCCCACCGCGCCCTCCAGCGCCGGCCAAAGGTCGTCGATCAGCGCCATGTCGCCGGTGCGCTCGGCGTAGGCGCCGGCCAGAGCCACGAACAGCGGCGTGGTGTCGACCCCGCCGTAATAGCGGGCGAAGGGCACCTCGCCCAAGGCCGGCATCTCGCCCTTGCGGGTCTCGTGCATGATCTTGCCGGGCGCTGAATCCCGGAAGGTGGAGACCTCCACCGCCTGGTGGGCTGCGAGATAGACCAGCACGCCCTTGGCCAGGGAAGGTTCGAACCAGAGGATCTGCCAGGCGGTGATGATGGCGTCCCGGCCGAAGGCCGTGGAGAACCAGGGGATGCCGGCATAGGG
>DASUIJ010000176.1:0-8177 GCA_036279815.1 Phenylobacterium sp.
GTCCAGGCAGGCCTGCATGATGCCCAGCGGTCCCGCCGACAGCACGGCGCGCTCATAGTCCAGCCCGCTCATCAGCACGCCCACCCCGCCGTTCAGCGGGCCCATGACATTCTCTTCCGGAATCTCGCAGTCCTCGAACACCAGCTCGGCGGTGTCCGAGCCGCGCATCCCCATCTTGTCCAGCTTCTTGGAGACGCTGAATCCCTTCATGCCCTTCTCGACGATGAAGGCGGTGATGCCCTTGCTCGCTTCGCCGGGCGCGGTCTTGGCGTAGACCACCAGGGTGTCGGCGTGCGGCGCGTTGGTGATCCAGAACTTCGTGCCGTTCAGCACGAAGCGGTCGCCCCGCTGTTCCGCGCGCAGTCGCATCGACACCACGTCGGAGCCGGAGCCGGCCTCGCTCATGGCCAGGGAGCCCACATGCTCCCCGCTGATCAGTCCCGGCAGGTAGCGGCGCTTCTGGTCGTCGGAGCCCCAGCGGCGCAGCTGGTTCACGCAGAGGTTCGAATGCGCCCCATAGCTCAGCCCCACCGAGGCCGAGGCCCGGGAGACCTCCTCCATGGCCACCACATGCTCGAGATAGCCCAGGCCCAGGCCGCCGAATTCCTCCTCGACGGTGATGCCATGCAGGCCGAGCTCACCCATCTGCGGCCACAACTGGCGCGGAAAGGTGTTGGTGGCGTCGATCTCCGCGGCCAGGGGCGCGATGCGGTCGGCGGCGAAGCGGGCCGTCGTCTCGCGGATGGCGTCGGCGGTCACGCCCAGGGCGAAGTCGAGGGAAGGTCCATGGTTCGGGATCATGACCTGCCGTTAGCACGCCGCCGTTGTTCCCGCGAGTAGGTCCAAAACGTCGGAAGGGCCCGCCATGGCGACGGCGAGCCCCTCCTCCAAGTCCCCCCAGACTTGGGTTGAACTATTCCCGCTGGCCGTCCGCTCCCGAGGGGCTCGCCGGATGATCCAGCCGGGCCAGCCTGAGCAGCAGCAGATAGACGGCGACCGCCATGAAACCCACCCCGGCGAGACAGACCAGGGTGCCGACGATCCAGGGATTGAAGGCGCCCGCTCCACCCGGCGCGCCACCCGACCAGATCAGCCCGCCGATGAAGAACACCAGGCCCAGGCCGCCGAGGCCGAGCAACGGGGCGAGGTCCCGCTGTTGCGGCCTGGAATGAGGCGCGGGCGCATCGACGGGCAGGGACAGGTCGATGGCGTCCATATCCGAGACGCCGAGTTCCGGCTCACGGCTGTCGAATGGGCTCCGACCGGGTTCACCGGGTTCGTCGCGCATCTCGGCGACGGGCTGGTGCTCGAATTCCTCCCCGCCCTCGGCGCTCGCGGCGGCCGGGCCTTCGATGGGTTCCGGCATGGAATCGGCGGGCTCGTCATATGCCGGGACGGCGACCCGTTCGTCCTCGTCGGCGTCCGGGAAGATCGACTGCAGGCGCTGGGTCACCGCCGCGGCGGCGCGTTCGGTGGCGGTCGGCGGCGGGGCCGGCAGGGGCTCGCGTTCCGCCAGGGCCTCGGCGCCCTCCAGCGAGGTGGTGAGCACGGTGGGTGTCTCGAGCGGCACGGCGTCCTGGACATCGTAGTCGATGCGGGGCCGAAGCACCGGGGACGGCGCCGGCATCCAGCCATGGGTGGGCGTGAGGAACAGGGCCTTCTCGGCCGCACGGCGGCGGACCAGGGCGTCGATGACGATGCGTTCGCCCTCGAAATCGGCCTTGCGCCACAGCTCCATGGCGCAGGCGGCCTGCAGCAGCTGGCCCTCGTTGATCCGGCGCAGCACCGCAGACCCGCGGAAGGCCTCGGTTCCGATGCTGAAGGCGAAGGCGCACACGGCGTCGAACTGGTTCTGGCTGAGCGGGGTGTAGATCCACTCGTCGGCCAGGTGCGACACGGAAATCAGGTCGTAGATCAGCAGGGCCTCGGCGTCCGACTCCGAGACTTCCGCGCCCTCCCGCGCGGTGAGCGTGTGGCTGTAGCCGATCGTCCAGCGCCCATCGGCAAGCCTTGCGGCCTGACGGCGATAGCCCTCGAAGGTCTTGATCAGCTCGATCGCGGCCCGAGAGACCTGATGGCGCGGTTGCATGGTCCGTTTGACCCACATTGAAACAGGCGCAGGGGCGCCTCGGTCTCAACACGCAAGACGGACGCCAGATATCCGGGTCAGGCGGCGAAACTCAATCTGAGCGTCGCAAGGCTGGTCTTGCGGATCGGCTCGAGCGCCATGGCGGGATCCAGCAGCAGTTGCATGGACAGGCCGAACAGCAGCGAGCCGGTCATCAGGGCGGCGGCGTCCGCGTCCAGATCCGCGCGCACCGAGCCCTCGGCCTTGCCCCTCAGGAACAGTCCTTCGAGCCTGCGCTCCACGACCTTGTGAGCGTCGGCGAACAGGGCGCGCAGGTCGGACACCTCCGCCACGCTGGCGGCCAGCAGGGCGAAATAGGCCCGGACCTCCCGGTCGCGATCGAGAGCCGAGAGGTAGACGTCCACATAGGTCAGCACCGCGTCCAGCCCGCTCAGCTCATCCACGCGCCGGGCGTCGAGCAGCGAACCCATCCGGCCCTCGAGCTGGCCGACCAGCGCCTCGACCATCCCCTGCTTGGACCCGAAACGCTGGGTCACCAGGCCGCGGCTGTAGCCGGCCCGGCGGCCGATCTTCTCGAAGGTCGCCGCCCTCAGGCCCTGCTCGACCACCACCTCGGCCGCCGCCGCCAGCAGGCGACGCTCGGACTCGTCGCGGCGCTCCGCCTGGCTGCGACGAATATTTCCCGGCTTGAGCATGGTCGACATATTGCAAACACTACTTACTTGTTGGACAACCAACAAGTGATTGCGGCGACCAGCCCGCGACGCCAGGGACCCAGGACGCACCATGACCATTCCAGCCGATATCGCCCGGACCATCGTCGATCCCTACGCCTATGCCGATGGCGACAAGGTCGATCAGGCCTTCTCCTGGCTGCGCCGCGAGGCGCCGCTGGCCGTGGCCCAGCCGGAAGGCTTCGATCCCTTCTGGGTGGTCACCCGCCACGCCGACATCCTGGAGGTCGAGCGCCAGAACGACCTGTTCCACAACGGCGACCGCGCGGCCACGCTGGTCAATATCGAGGCGGACCGGAAGGTGCGCGAGATGACCGGCGGCTCGCCGCACCTGGTCCGCTCCCTGGTCCAGATGGACAACCCCGATCACATCAACTACCGGCGCCTGACCCAGGGCTCCTTCGTGCCGCAGAACCTGCGCAAGCTCGAGGCCCGCATCCGCGAGATCGCCCGGGGCTTCATCGACCGCATGGCCGAACAGGGCGACCGCTGCGACTTCGCCCGGGACGTCGCCTTCCTTTATCCCCTTCACGTGATCATGGAGGTGCTGGGCGTTCCGGAGAGCGACGAGCCCCGGATGCTCAAGCTGACCCAGGAGCTGTTCGGCAGCGCCGACCCGGAGCTGAACCGCAACGGCCAGGAAATCGGCGACGCCGGCGTCGGCGTGGACACCATCCAGTCGGTGGTCATGGACTTCATGGTCTATTTCAACGCCATGACCGAGGACCGCCGCGCGAACCCGCGCGACGACGTGGCCAGCGTGATCGCCAACGGCAAGATCGACGGCCAGCCGCTCGGCCACCTGGAGGCGATGAGCTACTACATCATCGCCGCCACCGCCGGGCATGACACCACCTCCTCCACCACGGCCGGCGCCCTGTGGGCCCTGGGCGAAGATCCCGAGCAGTTCCGCAAGGTGAAGGCCGACCCCTCCCTGATCCCGGGTCTGGTCGAGGAATCGATCCGCTGGGTGACGCCGGTGAAGCACTTCATGCGCACCGCCACCGACGACGCCGAGCTGGCCGGACAGAAGATCGCCAAGGGCGACTGGATGATGCTCTCCTACCCGTCGGGCAACCGCGACGAGGCGGCGTTCGAGGACCCCTTCAAGTTCCGCATCGACCGCTCGCCCAACAAGCATGTGGCCTTCGGCTACGGGGCCCACGTCTGCCTGGGCCAGCATCTGGCGCGGATGGAGATGCGCATCCTCTGGGAAGAACTGCTCTCCCGCCTGGACAGCTTCGAACTCGACGGCCAACCCAAGCGCATGATCGCCAACTTCGTCTGCGGGCCCAAGTCCGTGCCCATCCGCTTCAAGATGCGCTGAGGCGGAGATGGCCGAGCCCTACAAGACCTGGCAGTGCCGGACCTGCGGCTACATCTATGACGAGGCCGCAGGCGACCCGATGGAAGGCCTCAAACCGGGAACCCGCTGGTCGGAGCTTCCGGACACCTGGATTTGCCCGCTCTGCGGGACGCCCAAGGCCGACTTCGACATGATCGAGCTCTAGAGGCCCGGCGATCAGAGCAGGATGATCGCCGCCAGGCCCAGGAACGACAGGAAGCCCATGAAGTCGGTGACGAAGGTCACGAACACCGACGACGACACGGCTGGGTCACGGCCCAGCCGTTCCAGGGTCAGCGGCGCCAGTATGCCCGCCACCGAGGCGACGAACAGGTTCACCACCAGGGCCAGGCCGACGGTGAGGCTGAGCCGCAGGTCGTGGAAGAACACGAAGACCGCCACGCCCATCACCAGGGCCAGCACGCCGCCGTTGGCCAGGCCCACCCACATCTCGCGCATGACGATCCGCGCGGCGTTGGCCGCCGTCAGTTCGCGGCTGGCCAGGGCGCGCACGGCCACGGCCAGGGTCTGGGTGCCGGCGTTGCCCCCCAGCGAAGCCACGATGGGCATCAGGATGGCCAGGGTCACCAGTTTCGAGATTTCGTTCTGGAACGCGCCGATCACGCTGACCGCCACGGTCTCCGTGGCCAGGTTGAGGATCAACCAGGGCAGGCGCGAACGCACGATGCCTGCGACGCCCGCGTCGCGGCCGGCGTCCGACACCCCGGCCAGGGCGAGGATGTCCTCCTCGCTCTCTTCCTGGATGACGCCGACGATGTCGTCGACGGTGATCTGACCCACCAGCCGGCCGCCCGGCTCGATCACCGGGGCCGAGATCAGGTGGTACTTGTCGAAGATGTAGGCCACCTCTTCCTGGTCCATCTCGACCGGGATCTCGGTGACAGCCTCCATGATCCCCGCCAGGGGGGTGTCGCGACGCGCCCGCAGCAGGTGGCTGACCGGCACGGCGCCGACCGGCTTGTGGGAGGGATCGACCACATAGACGTCGAAGAACAGCTCGGGCAGGTCGTCGCCTTCCTTGCGGAAGTGATCGATCGTCTGGCCCACGGTCCAGAACTGCGGCGCCCAGACCACCTCGCGCTGCATCAGGCGACCAGCGGTCTCGTCCTCGTAGGCCAGCGAGGTCTCGATGGCGGTCCGCTCGACCTCGGGCATGGCGGCCAGAACCTGGGCGCGCTTGTCGTCCTCCAGGTCCTCGACGACATCGACGGCGTCGTCGGAGTCCATCTCGCCCAGGGCCTTGGCGAGCGTCGCCGACGGCACGTGCTCGAGGATGTCCTCGCGGATCTCCGGGTCGAGTTCGGAGAGGATCTCGGCCAGGGCCTCCGGATCGAGGTGGGCCAGCACCTCCTCGCGGTCGCCGGCCGACAGGAAGCCCATCAGGTCGGCGACGTCGGCAGGATGCAGGGCGGCCAGCAGCTCACGCAGCCGCTCGGCGTCGCCGCGGTCGGTGGCGTCCACCACCATGGCCACAAAGGTCGGATTCAGCGCGTAGTCCTCGCCAAGAGCGAGGTCTTCCAAGTCCTCCGCCGACTCGGCGGGCGCAGGGATCGCCAGGTCCAGAACGTCGTCTTCCGCCTCGGGGTGATCGGTGTCGCGGCTCATGCGGACCTCCCCTTTTTCGACGTGTCGAACCTGCTCTGGCTTAGCCTTGCGAAAGACCCTGATTCACTGGTGCGGTCGAGAAGACTCGAACTTCCACGGGTTGCCCCACAGCGACCTCAACGCTGCGCGTCTACCAATTCCGCCACGACCGCGCGTGGTGAGGCGCGGGGGTAGCAAAGCCCGACGCGTTTGTGAAGCGGCCTCGACTATGAATAGCCGCCGGCCATGAAATCATAGACGTCGGCGGCCCGGGTGACGGCGATGGAGATGCGGTCTTCGTTGATCTGGATTTCGCCGCGCGCCACGGGGTGGTTGTTGGCCAGGATCCAGACTTCCTCGTTGACTCCGGCGTCCAGAGGGATCACCGCGCCACGACCCATGCGCAGCAGTTGCTGCATGGGCAGGGTCGATCGGCCCAGCACGACCGAGATCTCGACATTGACGGCGTTAACCTGACCCAAGACGCTAGTTCCTTGAAAACCGAACAATTACAAAGCGCGCTTGGCGCCGGAAGCCACCGAACCCCACATTGCGTTAGACATGCTTGACCGCTCGTTAAGTGAGGACCTGGAAACGCCGATTTTCGGCCGGGCCGACGGTTTCCCCGTCGGATGGGCGGTGTCGCGCGCGCCTGTGGACTATCCGGCGGCGCTGGCGGCCATGGAGGCCCGGGCGGCCGCCATCGCCGAGGGGCGCGCGGGCGAACTGGTCTGGCTGCTGGAGCATCCCCCGCTCTACACCGCCGGCGTATCCGCCAAGCCGTCCGACCTCCTGGACCCCGACCGCTTCCCGGTCTTCGCGACCGGCCGCGGGGGCCAGTTCACCTATCACGGGCCCGGCCAGCGGGTGGCCTATGTGATGATGGACCTGACCAGGCGCCGCCGTGACGTGCGCGCCTTTGTCGCTGCGCTGGAGGCGTGGATCATCGGCGCCCTGGCCGGGTTCAACGTGGACGGCGAAGTTCGTGACGGCCGGGTCGGGGTCTGGGTCGAGCGGCGCGCTCCGGGACTTCCGCCCCGGGAGGACAAGATCGCCGCCATCGGGGTGAAGCTGCGCAAGTGGGTGTCGTTCCACGGCATATCGCTGAACGTGGAGCCGGACCTGTCCCACTTCTCGGGCATTGTCCCCTGCGGCCAGACCGAGCACGGCGTGACCAGCCTGGTCGACCTGGGCCTGCCGGTCACCCTGGACGAGGCCGACGCGGCCCTGATGGCCAGCTTCCGGTTGGTGTTCGGCGAGGTGGAGGAAGCCCTCCCTCCCCTCTAGACCGCCACCGCGCGCAGAGGGTTGGGACCGAACCGGTTCGCGCCCTGCTCCCCGGACATGACGCCCAGCTCGATGACCGCCCAGATCACCACCAGCATGAACACGAAGTCGAAGAAGTAGATCGGCATCGGCCACGTGGCGACCAGCGCCACCAGGATCAGGGCGGCGATCCACCCAGAGCGGCCGCGGTCATGCAGGCGCTTGGAGAGCACGCAGGCGCCGCAATAGAACAGCGCCGGATAGACGAAGAAGCCGGTCAGCCAGTGCAAGGTGTTGGTCTCGCCGACGATGGCCTCGTAGATCCAGGCGATCCCGAACAGCACGGCGGCGGCGACCAGGAACGGCGCGCGCGCCAGCCGCCCGTTCGCCGAAAGGAACAACTCTCCCCAATCCATGTGCCCGCTCATGGCGCTCTCCTGACTCGGTCCCCGCAATATAGGCAGGGTCGGGCCGGATGACGATGCGCCCGCGCGACGGCTAGAGTGCGCGGGCCGCTGGAGGAATCACCCCATGAAAATCCCCGCCCTGGCGCTTGCCGCCGCCCTCGCCTGCGCCTTGCCGGCGATGGCCGCGCCCGCCGTCGATCCGGTCGCGGCCAACGCCGAGTTCCTGGCCCGCAACGCCCAGGCGCCGGGGGTCAAGAGCCTGCCGGCGATCCAGTACGAAGTCCTGCGCTCCGGGCCGGCCGACGGCCCCCAGCCGGTCAGGGCCAGTACGATCCGGGTCCGCTACGAGGGCCGGTTCCTGGACGGGACGGTGTTCAACACCTCCGCCGACGGCAATCCCGACGGGATCGCGACCTTCCCGCTGCAAAGGCTGATCCCAGGCTGGATCGCCGTGCTGCAGCAGATGCGCGTGGGCGACGAATGGCGCGTCTTCATCCCGCCGGAGTTCGCCTACGGCCACCGGGGCAAGGACACCGTCCCGCCCGACAGCGTGCTGGTGTTCAGGATCGAACTGCTGGGCGTGAGCGAGCCGCCGGCGGCGCCTTAGGTCGCGGCTCAGGCGAACTCGATGAGCACCTCGTCGGCGGCGACGCTGTCGCCGGCCTGGGCTCCGACCGCCTTGACCACCCCGTCGCGCTCGGCGCGGATGATGTTCTGCATCTTCATCGCCT
>DASUIJ010000177.1:0-7952 GCA_036279815.1 Phenylobacterium sp.
TCAATCCCGCCCGTTGCAACGGGCGGGAGTTTTGTGTATCTACGCCCACCTTTCGGCCCCTAGGGGTCGTCCGTCGCCGCGCGGGACTGATCGCGCGGCGGTTTCGTTTTGAGGCGAGGCCATGGCCGATATCGTTCTGAATGTTGAAGTCCGCGAACGCACTGGCACCGGCGGCGCGCGCGCGACCCGCGCGGCTGGCAAGGTCCCGGGCGTCCTGTATGGCGGCGCCAAGGATCCGGTGGCCATCGCCGTGAAGTCCAATGAGTTCCGCAAGGCGCTCTACACGGGCAAGCTGCTGGGCCACCTGGTGACCCTGAAGTACGGCAAGGAAACCCAGCCGGTCATCGCCAAGGCGATCGACATGCACCCGGTGACCGACGAGCCGTGGCACTTCGACCTCTTCCGGGTCGACGCGCACCAGCAGATCAAGATCTCGGTCTCGGTGCACTTCAAGAACCACGAAGCCTCGCCCGGCCTGAAGCGTGGCGGCACCCTGAACGTGGTTCGCCACGACATCGAGCTGAACTGCCCGGCCGACCACATCCCGGAAGACCTGGTGTTCGACCTGACCGGCCTGGACATCGGCGACACCATCCGCGTGTCGGCCTTCGATCTGCCGCAGGGCGTGACCCCGGCCACCGACCGTGACGTGGTGATCGCCACCGTCGCCGGTTCGTCGGCCTCGGCCTCGGCCGCCGCCGAAGGTGAAGAAGGCGCGGCCGAAGCCTAAGGCGAGCGCGACAGCCAAAGTGGTCGCCGGTCTCGGCGATCGGTCGCCCTCAAACCAAGGGTCCTTGAGCATGATCCCGATCATGCTCGGGGGGCCTCCTCCTCCAGGGAGGACGTCATGTTGATTTTGGTGGGCCAGGGCAATCCTGGCCCTTCCTATGCGGGCAACCGGCATAACATCGGCTTCATGGCCGTCGACGAGATCGCGCGCCGCTGGCGTTTCGGTCCCGAGCGTTCGCGCTTCAAGAGCCTGGCCCGCGAGGGCGAGATCGACACCCCCGAGGGGCCGGTCCGCGCCCTGATCCTGAAACCCCAGACCTACTACAACGAGAGCGGTCGCGCGGTGGGCGAGGCCGTCAAGTTCTACAAGCTGAAGCCCCAGGACGTCGTCCAGTTCTACGACGAGATCGACCTGGCGCCGGGGCGGTTCCGCATGAAGACCGGCGGCGGGGCGGCGGGAAACAACGGCGTCCGCTCGCTGATCGCCCACCTGGGCCCCGATTTCCGTCGCGCGCGCCTTGGGGTGGGCCAGCCCGGCCACAAGGACCGGGTGCAGGGCCAGGTGCTGTCCGACTTCCACAAGGTCGACCAGGCCTGGGTCGCGGACATGATCCGCGCGGTCGCCGAAGCCGCGCCCCTGCTGGCCCTGGGCGAGGACGAGAAGTATCAGACCGAGGTGATGCGGCTGGCGCCGGCCGACAAGGCCGACCCGCGCAAGACGGGCCGGGACGGGGGTTAGCCGACGATGTTCGCCATGTTCGGCCTGTCGCTGATCTTTTCCATCGCGCTGTGCGTCCACGTGGTGCGCACGGGACAGGCGATGTTCTGGCTGTGGATCATCCTTCTGTTCCAGCCGCTCGGAGGCCTGGTCTATCTGATCGCCGTGATCGGTCCCGAGCTGGCGGGCGGACGCACGGCGCGCCGGATCGGCAGCGCGGCCCGCGAGACCCTGGACCCGCACCGGGAATACCGGGAGGCCAAGGCGGACTGCGACGACAGCCCCACCGTGCGCAATCAGTCGCGCCTGGCCGCCGCCGCCGCCCAGATGGGCCGTCACGACGAGGCCGAGCGGCTCTACGCCCAGGCGGCGCAAGGCGTACACGCCGACGATCCGGTGCTGCTGCTGGGCCGCGCCAACGCCCTGATCGAGCTTCGCCGCGAGGCCGAGGCCCTGCCGCTGCTGGAGCGCCTGGGACAGGATCCGGCTCACGCGCGCACGCCGACCGCCTCCATGGCCCTGGGACGGGTCTACGAGGCCCTGGGACGCCACCCGGAGGCCGAGACCGCCTATCAGTGGGCCGCGGGCCGCATGCCCGGCCTGGAGGGCCTGGCGCGCTACGCCGCGTTCCTGGCCCGCACCGGCCGCCGGGCCGAGGCCGCCGACGCCGTGGCCGAGATGGACAGGCGGCTGGCCAAGACCAACCCGAAGTTCCGCAAGGAAGGCCGCGCCTGGCGCGACCTCGCCGCCGAGGCCCTGAACCGCGCCTAGGCGTAGAGCGCGTTGCGGACGTCGGCGGGCAGGATTCCGGCCATGCCCTCGATGGCGGTGTTGGTCAGCACCACGACGCTCAGCGCGTTGATCGGATCGACGAACCAGCTTCCGCCATAGACCCCGCCCCACGACCAGGTCCCGGCCGGCTGCGGCGTGGCCGCCGCCGCCGGGTCGCGCAGCACGGCCGCGCCCAGGCCGAAGCCGAAGCCCGGGCCGGTGGCGGTCACGGCGATCTCGCCGATGGCGTTGCGCGACATCAGCGCGGCGCTCTCGGGCTTCAGGATCGTCCCGCCCCCGGTACGAATCGTCTCCAGGAAGGTCAGGTAGTCGTCGGCCGTGCCGACCATGCCCGCGCCGCCGGACTCGAACGAGGCGGCGTCGAAGTGGCGGCCGGGGGCGTAGCGCAGGGGGCTGGCCAGGAACGGCACTTCATGATGCTCGCCCATGCGCACGGGTTCCGGCAGGTCATTGGCGTAGGCGACCGCCAGCCGCGCCGGATCGGTGACCTTGAAGCCGGTGTCCGTGAGGCCCAGCGGTCCCGTCACCTTGGCCCGCACCACCTCGGACAGGGTGGAGCCGGTGGCGGCGGCGAGCACCGCGCCCAGGACGTCTGTGGCCACCGAATAGTTCCAGGCCGCGCCCGGCGCGAAGTTCAGCGGCCAGGCGACGATCCGCTTCAGGTTCTCCGCCATGGAGACGCCGATGACGTCGAAGCCGTTGGAGATCCCCTGGGCGTGATAGGCGCTCTCGGGGGGCTCCATGAAGTCATAGGTCAGGCCCGAGGTGTGGGTCATCAGGTGGCGCAGGGTGATCGTCGGCTCCGACCCGTCGGCGGCGCGGGGCCGGAAGTCGGGCAGGTAGCGGGTCACCGGGGCGTCGAGATCGATCACGCCGGCCTCCGCCAGGGCCAGGGCCGCGGCCGAGACCATGGGCTTGGACAGGGAGGCGTAGCGGAAGATGGTGTCGCGCCCGACGGGCCGTCCGGCTTCGCGGTCCGCCTGGCCGGCGGCGCGCGCATAGACGGTCTCCCCTTCCCGGGCCACCAGCACCACGCCGCCCACGATGCGCTTTTCCGCCAGCGCGGCGTCCACCGCCTTGTCGATCCGCTCCGCCAGGGCCTGATCCTGAGCCATTCCGCGCCTCCTTCGTGTCCGATGTCGTCGCCATTGTTAGGCGCAAGCGCCGCGCGCGCCATGGCCTGAATGAAAAGATCGGCCCTGACGCGCGCAGGATTTGGGCCACGGGCCCGGACGTGCTAGGTCGCGCGCCTTCGCACACGGAACTCAAAGACCTCATGGCCCTCAAAGTCGCCATCGTCGGCCTGCCCAATGTCGGCAAGTCGACCCTGTTCAACGCGCTCACCCAGACGGCGGCGGCCCAGGCGGCCAACTATCCGTTCTGCACCATCGAGCCCAATACCGGCGACGTTGCGGTGCCCGAGCCGCGCCTGGAGGCGCTGGCCGCCGTCATCCCGTCCAAGGAGATCATCCCGGCGCGGATCAACTTCGTGGACATCGCCGGCCTTGTGCGCGGCGCCTCCAAGGGCGAGGGCCTGGGCAACCAGTTCCTCGCCAACATCCGCGACTGCGACGCCGTGGCCTTCGTGACCCGCTGCTTCATCGACGACGACATCACCCACGTCGAGGGCAAGGTCGATCCGCTCGCGGACCTCGAGACCATCGAGACCGAGCTGATGCTGGCCGACCTCGAAAGCCTGGAAAAGCGCGTCTCCAACCTGGAGAAACGCGCCAAGGCCGGCGACAAGGAGAGCGCCCAGACCCTGCGCCTCGTGCAGCTGGCGCTTGTCGAACTCAACGCCGGCCGGCCCGCCCGCAAGGCCAAGGCGCCCGCCGAGGACGCCAAGGCCTGGGCCATGCTGCAGTTGCTGACCTCCAAGCCCGCCCTCTACGTCTCCAATGTCGACGAGGCCTCCGCCGCGACGGGCAACGACATGTCGAACCAGGTCGCCGAGCGGGCCAAGCGCGACGGCGCCGATCACGTGGCGATCTCCGCCCAGATCGAGAGCGAGATCGCCATGCTGGATCCCGCCGAGCGGTCGGAGTTCCTGGAGACCCTGGGCCTCACCGAGCCCGGCCTGAACAAGCTGATCCGCGAGGCCTATCACCTGCTGGGCCTGCAGACCTATTTCACGGTGGGGCCGAAGGAGGCGCGCGCCTGGACGATCCACAAGGGCGACACCGCCCCGCAGGCGGCCGGCGTGATCCATACCGACTTCGAGAAGGGCTTCATCCGCGCCGAGACCATCGCCTATGAGGACTATGTCCGCCTGAAGGGCGAGGCCGGCGCCCGCGAGGCCGGCAAGTTCCGTCAGGAAGGCAAGGAGTACGTCGTCCAGGACGGCGACGTGATGAACTTCCGGTTCAACGTCTAGGTCCGGCGCGGGGGCGGCCATGGGCGACACCATCAGCCTGACCAGCGCCTTCGACGGCTTTGAAATCGGCGCCTATCACGTCGGACCCGGCGACGCCCGGCGCGGCGGCCTTGTGCTCGTGCAGGAGATCTTCGGGGTCACCGAGCACGTCCGCGAGCTGTGCGACGGCTTCGCCGAAGAAGGCTACGAGGTGATCGCCCCCAGCTTCTACGACCGCCTGGAGCCCGGGTTCACGGCGGAGGGCTATGGCGAGGACGCGGTGGCCAAGGGCGTGCGCTACAGCCAGGCGACGCCCTGGGACCAGGTGGCGGGCGACCTGCAGGCGGCGATCGACGCCCTGGCCCCGCCGGTGTTCGCCGTCGGCTACTGCTGGGGCGGGACGGCGGTCTGGCTGGCGGCCTGCCGCTGTTCCGGCCTGTCGGCGGGCTCGGCCTATTACGGCCGCCGGATCACCGAGCTGAAGGACGAGACGCCGAAGGTCCCGGTCATCCTGCACTTCGGCAAGGCCGACGCCTCCATCCCGCCCGAGCGGGTGGCGGAGATCGAGGCGGCGCATCCCGACCTGCCGATCCATATGTACGAGGCCGGCCACGGCTTCGCCTCCGACCGCCGCGCCGACTACGCGCCGGACGCCGCCCGCCTGGCGCGGCTGCGGACCCTGGCCCTGTTCTCCCGCGCCGGCGGGGGGCGCGGCGAAGGCGCCTAGGCCTCCTCGATGAGCTTGCGGACCTCGGGCGTCCGCTCCAGCATCCGCACCAGCACCGCCTGGGCGATCAGGATGCCGATGCCGGCGGCGTAGCCCGAGAAGACGCCGGCCGGATAGGGGCCGCCGTGGGTGGCCTCCAGCACCTGCCAGTAGATGAACAGGGCCGCGCCCGACAGCAGGCCGATGCCGGAGAGCACGGACACCGCGGTCTGGCCGAACCCCGCCTGGAAGGTCAGCCACACATAGCGCGCCAGCAGGCGGCGGGTGGGTCCGATCAGCAGCGGCAGGGCCATCGACAGGAACATGAACCCCGCGGGCCAGAACAGGGTGTACCGCACGGCCAGTCGCGTTCCGCCCGGCAGCACCGCAAAGGCGTTCACCACGGCGCCGGCATAGATCAGGCCCGAGGCGCAGACCGCGACGTCCTGCATGCGTTTGAAATCGCGCCAGGGGCGGATGAAGGCCATGGCTCCGATCCTAATGGCGGATGCGGCGCCAATGCGACCCTGGACGAGATTTCAGCGGCCCTGGGCGGCCAGGCGACCTGGCGGCGCATCGCCAAACAGAAAGGGCCCCGGTTTCCCGGGGCCCCTGGATATCCTGGATGTGGCGCCGCCTAGTGGGCGACGTTCTTCCAGATCTTGCGGTAGCTGAACCACAGCAGGCCCGAGAAGATCAGCAGATAGATCATCGCGGCCAGACCGAAGGACTTGCGTTCTTCCATCTTGGGCTCGGCGGCCCAGGCCAGGAAGGCCGAGACGTCCTTGGCCTGCTGGTCGACCGTGGACTTGCTGCCGTCGTCGAAGGTGACCTTGTCGGGCGCCAGCGGCGGCGGCATGCCGATGAAGCCCCCCTTCGGCGTCTTATCCGCCGCGCCGCTCCAGGAAGCGCCCACGTCCCCCGGGAAATAGGGGTTGTAGTGCTTGCCCGGCGACAGGGTGAGGCCCTTCGGCGGCTCCTCGTAGCCGGTCAGCAGCGAGTAGACATAGGCCGGGCCGCCTTCGCGGGCCTTGGCCATGTCGGACAGGTCCGGCGGCAGCGCGCCGCCGTTGGACGCCCGGGCCGCCGCCTCGTTCGGGAAGGGGTTGGGGAAGCGGTCGGCGGGCGTGCCCGGACGCTTCACGATGTCCCCGGTCTCGGAGTCGATGTCGTCGTACTGGTAGTCCTTGGAGATCGACTTCACATACGGGTTGTCGTTCGGGTTGGGGTACTTCTCGTCGAAGAACGGCCCACCCTTTTCCCCGAGGTTGCGGAACGACAGCAGGCTCATCGAGTGGCAGGCCGAGCAGACCTCCCGATAGACCTTGTAGCCGCGCTGGAGCTGGGCCTGGTCGAACTTGCCGAGCGGGCCCTGGAAGCTCCAGGACATGGCCTTGGGTTCTTCCTGGGTGGTCGCGGCCAGGGCCTGACCGCCGACGAGAGCGAGACCCAGCGCCGCGAGAGCGAAACCTTTACGCAGCATCGAGGCTCAACCCCTCTTTTCAGGCGAAGCCGCGGCGCCGGCAGGCGCGTTGGCGGGATGCGAAAGCACAGGCGTGCTGATCGATTCCGGCTGCGGCAGCGGGGTCTCGGTGAGGCCCAGGACCGGCAGGACGATCAGGAAGTAGGCGAAGTAGTAGGCCGCCGCGATCCGCGAGAGCCAGACCATGGAGTTCAGGTCGGCGTCGAGGAGCTGGAAGGTCGTCAGGCCCGGGACCACGTGAGCGTCGGGCAGCTTGCCGCCGCAGTAGCCCAGCACCAGGCAGGCGACGACGAAGATCACGAAATAGAGCTTCGCGGTCGGCCGGTAGCGCATGGAACGCACCTTGGAGGTGTCCAGCCAGGGCAGGACGAACAGCATGGCGATGGCGCCGAACATCATCAGCACGCCCATCAGCTTGTCCGGAACCGCCCGCAGGATCGCGTAGAACGGCAGGAAGTACCATTCGGGCACGATGTGGGCCGGGGTGACCAGCGGATTGGCGGGAACGTAGTTCACCGCGTCGCCCAGCGCGTTCGGATTGAAGAACACGAAGGCCGCGAACATGATCAGGAAGACCGAGATCGCGAAGCCGTCCTTCACCGTGTAGTACGGATGGAAGGGAACGGTGTCCTCCTTGGACTGCACGTTCACGCCGGTCGGGTTGTTGTTCCCCGGCACGTGCAGCGCCCAGATGTGCAGGCCGACGACGCCGGCGATCATGAACGGCAGCAGGTAGTGCAGCGAGAAGAAGCGGTTGAGGGTGGGATCGTCCACCGCGAAGCCGCCCCACAGCCAGGTGGTGATGGACTGGCCGATCACCGGGAGGGCGCCGAACAGGTTGGTGATCACCACCGCGCCGTGGAAGCTCATCTGGCCCCAGGGCAGGACGTAGCCCATGAAGGCCGTCGCCATCATCAGCAGGTAGATGATGCAGCCCAGGATCCACAGCACCTCGCGGGGCGCCTTGTACGACCCGTAATAGAGGCCGCGGAACATGTGGATGTAGACGGCGAAGAAGAACATCGAGGCGCCGCAGGCGTGGACGTTGCGCAGCAGCCAGCCGTAATTGACGTCGCGGACGATCAGTTCGACCGATTTGAACGCAAGATCGGCATGCGGGGTGTAGTGCATCGCCAGGATCACGCCGGTCAGGATCTGCACGCCCAGCATC
>DASUIJ010000178.1:0-2504 GCA_036279815.1 Phenylobacterium sp.
CCGCACCCAGGCCAGGGAGCGGGAGTCGCCGCCGTTCGGCTTGGGCGGGAAGCCATCGAGGGTTCGCCGCTCGAAGGCCGAGGCCCCGAAGTGGGCCGGTCCTGCAGGGTGGTCGGGGCTGGGCAGGTCCTCCGGCGGCGGCGCGTCCGGTAGCGTGGCGAAGGCGAACGGCGCGGTATCGGGGCGGCGGGCCAGGGTGACCATGCCGTGCACGCCGACGTCCTCGTCGCCCTGCGGCCGCAGCTCGACCTCCCAGACGCCGATCGACTTGCCCTGGCGCAGCCGGCGGCTGCGGACGTCCAGCACGCCCGACGGCAGGCCGGCCGCATAAGTAAGGGTCATGGACAGGACCTCGCCCGTCGCCTCGGGCTCGGCTTCCAGGGCGCGGACGCAGAGGCCAAGCGCATAGCCGCCCCAGAGACCGCCGCCTGGATTGCGCCACTCCGGCGCGGCGAAGGTCGTCATGCGCCCCGGCGCAACCTGAGTCAGGGCGATGTCGTAGGCGGGATTGGCGGACGTGCTGGACATGCGCAGGGTTCTACCCGCCGCAGGGCCTCGTGCAAGCGCTAGCCGGCCCGCGGAAGGATGAGCGCGACGCGCAGTCCAGGTCCCATCTCGCCGACCTTGCCGGGCCCCTCGGAGAGCTCCAGGCGGCCGCCGTGGGCCTCGGCGACGGCGGCGACCAGCGACAGGCCAAGGCCCGAGCCGGGTTCGCTGCGGCTGTTCTCAAGGCGCACGAAGCGCTCGACCACCCGGGCGCGGTCCTCGTCGGGCACGCCGGGGCCGGTGTCCGTGATCGAGAACTCGATCTCGCCGGACGAGCGGCGGCGGACGCGCAACATGATGGCGCCGCCGGCCGGCGTGTACTTGACCGCGTTGTCCAGCAGGTTGGCGAGCGCCTGGGCCAGGAACTCGCGGTTGCCGCGCACCTGCAGGTCCTTGGCGAACTCAGCGCCGAACTCCAGACCCTTGTCCTCGCAGGTCGGCTCGTAGAGCTCGGCGAGGTCCGCCGCCAGCTCGGCGGGATCGAACAGGCTCTGGTCGGGCGCCTGGCCGGCGGCCTGCAGGCGAGCGATGGCCAGGACCGCGCCAAAGGTCTTGAGCACCCCGTCGGTGTCTTCCAGCGCCTGGGCCAGAGCTTCCTGAGCGTCGCCCTTGCCGGCCTCGACATCGAGATAGGCGGTCTCAAGCCGCGCCCGTAGGCGGGTGAGCGGAGAGCGCAGGTCGTGGGCGATGGCGTCGCCGGCGTGGCGGTGACCGGCCATCGAGCGCTGCAGGCGGTCGAGCATCTCGTTGATGCCTTCGGAGAGTTCGTCGAACTCGTCGCGGGCGCCCCGAACGGTTGCGCGGGCGTCGAAGTCGCCGTTGCGGACGGCGGCGACCACGTCGTTCAGCGCGCCCATGCTGCGTGAAACGTTGCGGCTGACCAGCAGGCCGCCGGCCAGGCCGAGCACGATGACCAGGGCGCCGGCGCCCCAGAGCGCGCGGACGATCTTGACCACATAGGCCTGGTCTTCGCTGATGTCGGCGCCGACGAACAGGATCTCCCCGCCGCTGAGCCGCTCCTGAAAGCCGCGGGCCGGGTGCTTCACCATCCGGCCGTTGCTGTCGTAGTCGGTGACGGAGAAGCTGGCCCGGGTGGGCGCGTCACGGCCGCCCTCGATCGGCGACTCGGCGATGGAGCCGGAGATCCGCGAGCCGTCCGGCTTCATCAGCAGATAGAGGAAGGGCCGCTCGCTGGCCGCACGCTCGATCAGCGACTGGTTGACGGCGTCGACGCCAGCTCGGTCGTAGGCGGCCACGAGCGAGCGCATCTCGCGGGTGATGTTGAGGTCGGTGCGGCGCGTCGCCTCCCCGGCCGTGGCCAGGTAGATGTAGGCCAGGAACGCGCTGGCCGCCGCCGCGAACAGCGCCAGGAACAGCAGCGTCAGCCGGAACGGCGTGGTTCTGAAAAGCCTGGGCAGGCGCATGGCGGCTTCCGCCGGGGATCAGGGATCGAGGCGGTAGCCCGCCCCGCGGACGGTCTGCAGCATCGGCCGGTCGAAGCCCTTGTCGATCTTCGAGCGCAGGCGCGAGATGTGGACGTCGATGACGTTGGTCTGCGGGTCGAAATGGTACTCCCAGACCTTCTCCAGCAGCATGGTGCGGGTCACCGACTGGCCGGCGTGGCGCATCATGAACTCCAGCAGCTGGAACTCACGCGGCTGCAGGTCGATCTCCTTGCCCTGGCGATGCACGGTGCGGGCGATCAGGTCCATTTCCAGCTCGCCGACCCGCAGCAGGGTCTGGACCGAGCCGGTCTCGCGGCGGCGGCTGAGAGCCTCCACACGCGCGATCAGCTCGGCGAAGGCGTAGGGCTTGACCAGGTAGTCGTCGCCGCCGGCCTTGAGGCCTTCGACGCGGTCGTTGATCTCGCCCAGGGCCGAGAGGAACAGCACCGGCGTCTGGTCGCCCTCGCGCCGGATGGTCTCGATCAGGGTGACCCCGTCCATCTTGGGCATCAT
>DASUIJ010000179.1:0-8893 GCA_036279815.1 Phenylobacterium sp.
CGGCGCCAACTGGATCACCGACTGGTACGCCTACGACGCCGAGGCCAAGGCGATCCTGGGGCTCGCCGAGGGCGAACAGGTCGCCGGTTTCATCTTGATGGGGACGCCCCGGGAACCGCCGCAGGAGCGCGAGCGGCCGGACCTGTCGGCCCTGGTCAGCGCCTGGAAACCTTGAGTCTTCGCGGCGGGTTCCAGAATCACGACGGCCGGACGACGAAGATTCGCCGCCCGGCCTGAAGTGTGACACGCCCGAGGAGAGTTGGGCCCCTTGGGTATACCCCAATTTCCCCGCGTCGGCTAGCAGACTGTGAGTCCAAGGTACGTTCGCGCGACAGGCGAGTGGCGCTGGTTCTCACACGCGAATTCATTTCGGTAGAGTGTCAGTATTAGTCCCGGGGCGTGGGATTTCAGCACTCTGAATACCTATGCCTGAGGCGTTTCAGCCACGCCCGCGATAGGGCGGCACGCCCTGGTCCGGGAGCCACAAACCCTCGGGCGGCGCGCCGGTTTGCCAGAACACGTCGATGGGAATCCCGCCCCGGGGATACCAATAGCCCCCGATCCGCAGCCAGCGCGGCTGCGCCACCTCGACGATTCTCCGCCCGATGGCGACGGTGCAGTCCTCGTGGAAGGCCCCGTGGTTGCGGAACGAGCCCAGATAGAGCTTCAGCGACTTCGACTCGATCAGCCAGTCGCCCGGCGCATAGTCGATCATCAGGGTCGCGAAATCGGGCTGGCCGGTGACCGGGCACAGCGAGGTGAACTCCGGCGCCGTGAACCGCGCCAGATAGAGGCTGTCCTTCTGGGGGTTGGGCACACGCTCGAGCGTGGCCTCCTCCGGGCTCGCGAAGCCGCGCACGTCTCGGCCGAGCTGGGTCAGGTGCGTTTCGTCCATGGCCCGGCTTACCGCCGGCGGCGCCCGGCGGCAACTGCGCCGGGGTCGCCGCCTAGATCGAGTAGTCCAGCTCGCCGTCCAGCCAGGCGGTGATCCGCTCGGCCGCCTCGGCCGGGGTCATCGCCGTGGTGTCGATGCGGATTTCCGGGTTCTCGGGAGCTTCATAAGGGCTGTCGATGCCGGTGAAGTTCTTCAGCTCCCCCGCCCGGGCCTTCTTGTAGAGCCCCTTCACGTCGCGCTGTTCGGCCACGGCCAGCGGCGTGTCGACGAACACCTCGACGAAGTCGCCCTCGGCCATCAGGTCGCGGGCCATCCGCCGCTCGGCGCGGAACGGCGAGATGAACGAGACCAGGACGATCAGCCCGGCGTCGACCATCAGCTTGGCGACCTCGGCGACCCGGCGAATGTTCTCCACCCGGTCCTCGTCGGTGAAGCCCAGGTCCTTGTTCAGCCCATGGCGGACATTGTCGCCGTCCAGCAGGTAGGTGTGCCGCCCGTCGGCGTGCAGCTTCTTCTCCACCAGGTTGGCGATGGTCGACTTGCCCGAGCCCGACAGCCCGGTCAGCCAGACCACCCGGCCGCGCTGGCCCTTCAGCGCGCCGCGCGCGGCCTTGTCGACGTCCAGCGCCTGCCAGTGGACGTTCTGGCTGCGGCGCAGGGCGAAGTGCAGCATGCCCGCCGCCACCGTCCGGTTGGAGATCCGGTCGATCAGGATGAAGCCGCCCAGGTCGCGGTTCTCCACATAGGGATCAAAGGCGATGGCCGCGTCCAGGGACAGGTTGCAGACCCCGATCTCGTTCAGCTCCAGCCGCTTGGCCGCCAGCTTCTCGAGCGTGTTCACATTGACCTTGTACTTGGGCTCGGTGATCGAGGCCCCCACCGTGCGGGCGCCCAGCTTCATCAGGTAGGGCCGGCCCGGCAACATGGACTCGTCGTCCATCCACACCACCGTGGCCTCGAACTGGTCGGCCACGGCCGGCGGGGCGTCGGCCTTGGCCAGCACGTCGCCGCGCGAGACGTCGATCTCGTCCTTCAGGGTCAGGGTCACCGACTGGCCGGCCACCGCCTGCGGCAGGTCGCCGCCCATGGTGACGATGCGGTCCACGGCGCTCTCGCGGCCCGAGGGCAGCACCTTGATCCTGTCGCCCGGCCGGATGGATCCCGAGGAGATGAATCCGGAAAACCCACGGAAATCGAGATTGGGCCGGTTCACCCACTGCACGGGCATGCGGAAGGGCTTTTCGCGCAGGTCGTCCTCGACCGGCAGGTCTTCCAGCAGGCTCATCAGCGGCGGGCCCTGGTACCAGGGCGCGGCGTCGCTGTGGGTGGTGATGTTGTCGCCCTTCAGCGCCGACATCGGAATGGCGGTGAAGTCGGTCAGCCCGATCTGGGTCGCGAAGTCGCGGTATTCGGCCAGGATGGTGTCGTAGGTCTCCTTCGACCAGCCGACCAGGTCCATCTTGTTGATCGCCAGGATCACGTGCCGGATCCCCAGCAGGTTCACCAGATAGGAGTGCCGCCGGGTCTGGGTCAGCACGCCCTTGCGCGCGTCGATCAGGATGATGGCCGCGTCCGCCGTCGAGGCGCCGGTGACCATGTTGCGGGTGTACTGCTCGTGGCCGGGGGTGTCGGCGACGATGAACTTGCGCTTGTCGGTGGAGAAGAACCAATAGGCGACGTCGATGTTGATCCCCTGCTCCCGCTCGGCGGCGAGCCCGTCCACCAGCAGGGCGAAATCGATCTCGCCGCCCTGGGTGCCGACCTTCTTGGAATCGGCTTCCAGCGCCGCGAGCTGGTCCTCGAAGATCATCTTGGAATCGTAGAGCAGCCGCCCGATCAGGGTCGACTTGCCGTCGTCCACCGATCCGCAGGTCAGGAACCGCAGCAGGGACTTGTGCTGGTGGGCGTGCAGATACGCCTCGATATCGGTCTCGATCAGGTCCGAAACGTGGGCCATCAGAAATAGCCCTCCTGCTTCTTCTTCTCCATGGAGGCGGCCTGGTCGTGGTCGATCATCCGCCCCTGCCGCTCCGAGGTGGTGGTCAGCAGCATTTCCTGGATGATTTCGGGCAGGGTCGCCGCGGTGCTCTCCACCGCCCCGGTCAACGGGTAGCAGCCCAGGGTGCGGAACCGCACCGACTTCATCATCGGGGTCTCGCCGGGCCGAAGCGGCATGCGGTCGTCATCCACCATGATCAGCGCGCCGTCGCGCTCCACCACCGGCCGAACGTCGGAGAAATAGAGCGGCACGATCGGGATGTTCTCCAGGTGGATGTATTGCCAGATGTCGAGCTCGGTCCAGTTGGAGATCGGGAACACCCGGATGCTCTCGCCCTTGTTCTTCCGGGCGTTGTAGAGCTTCCAGAGCTCAGGCCGCTGGTTCTTCGGGTCCCAGCGGTGCTGCGCCGAGCGGAACGAGAAGATGCGCTCCTTGGCGCGGGACTTCTCCTCGTCGCGCCGGGCGCCTCCGAACGCGGCGTCGAAGCCGTACTTGTCGAGCGCCTGCTTCAGGCCCTCGGTCTTCCAGATGTCCGTGTGCAGGGCCGAGCCATGGTCGAACGGATTGATCCCGCGCTCCACCGCCTCCGGGTTCCGGTGGACCAGCAGTTCGAAGCCCAGCT
The DNA here is from genome assembly GCA_036279815.1 of Phenylobacterium sp. Lineage (GTDB taxonomy): Bacteria > Pseudomonadota > Alphaproteobacteria > Caulobacterales > Caulobacteraceae > Phenylobacterium. The sequence goes on from DASUIJ010000179.1 coordinate 3,517, forward strand.
CGGCGGCCATCCGCTCGCGCATCTCGTACATGGCCTGGAACTTCCAGGTGGTGTCCACGTGCAGCAGCGGGAATGGCGGCTTCGAGGGATAGAAGGCCTTGGCCGCCAGGTGCAGCATCACCGCCGAGTCCTTGCCGATCGAATAGAGCATCACCGGCCGCTCGGCCTCGGCCGCCACCTCGCGCATGATGTGGATCGACTCGGCCTCCAGCCGCTGCAGGTGCGTCAACGTCGCCTGGGTGAGGGCTGGGGCGCTCACGGGGCGCTTCGCATCTGGTTCCGCCACGAGGCGGGAAGGCGCGTCCATCGCGTCCGTACTCCGAATTCCTGAGGGCGGCCGCCGGGACGTCCGCCTGGGCCATATAGAGCACCCTTGACGCCGGCGCCCGATACCCGTGGCGCCCCGGCGGCCAAATCTTCTGGCCCCGGCGCGAGAAATCCTGACGCTCCTGCCCGCGCGCAGGCTTCCGCACGGCGGCGGAAACGCATAATCGGGACGCCAACGACATGACTGAAGGGGAAGCGACCATGAGCGGCAAGGACTTCACGGACTTCGTGGTGGTGATCACCGGCGCCTCCACCGGCCTTGGCCGCGCCATCGCCGTGGAGACCGCGTCGCGCGGGGCCCATGCCGTGGTCATCAACTACGCCCGCAGCGTCGATGAGGCGCAGGAGACCGCGCGCCTGGTGGAAGCCCACGGCGCCAAGGCCGTTCTGGTCCAGGGGGACGTGGCCGACGACGCCGACTGCCGGAAGATCGCCGAGGCCGCCAAGCCCTTCGGCCGCATCGACGCCCTGTTCAACAATGCGGGCACGACGATGTTCGCCAACCATGCCGACCTCGACGCCGTGACCGCCGAGGACTTTCAGAGGCTCTATGGCGTGAACGTCATCGGGGCCTTCCAGATGGTGCGCGCCGCCCGGACCCTGCTGGAGGCCGCGCCCCGGCCCGGCGCCGTGGTCAACACCGCCTCGATCGCCGGCGTCACCGGCATCGGCTCGTCGATTCCCTACGCCGCCTCCAAGGGCGCCCTGACCACCATGACCATTTCGCTGGCCCGCGCGCTGGCGCCGAAGATCCGGGTCAACGCCATCTGCCCGGGCTTCATCGACACCCCCTGGTTCGGAAAGGGCATGTCGGAGGAGCGGGTCGCGCGCCTGCGCGAAGGCTCCGCCGCCTCGACCCCGCTGAAGGCCGCCTCGAGCGCCGAGGACGTGGCCGCCGCGGCGGTGTTCCTCGCCTCCACGGCCTCGCGGCACGTCACCGGCGAGACCCTGCTGGTCGATGCGGGATCTCACCTGGGGTTCGCCCCGCTGGCTATGCGCTAGCCGCCGCTTAACCTCGTTCTCACGTTCCGCAGGCAGGATTCGGACGGTTCGCATCGCTCGATTGCGCTCAACTGTGGTTCTAAAGGTCTCTTTTGAGTTCATTTTTTGGACACCCGCCTTCGCCGGCGCCCAAAATTACATCATGAGGGAGGTCCGCCGTGACAGGGGTCAGGCCCTCGTTGGCGGCTCCGGGGCGCAGGGCCGATGGTCCCATTCGATCGGGCGGAGCCTGATGAACATGGGGATAAAACGAAATGAATGCTCTCAAGACCTCGCTGCTCGTCGCGGCCGCCACCGTCGCCATGGGCGGCGTGGCCCTCGCTGACGACGCCGCCACGCCCAGCGTGACCTTCAATGTGGGCGCGGCCACCGACTATGTGTTCCGCGGCATCAGCCAGACCGACGAGGCCGGCCAGATCTTCGGCGGCGCCGACGTCAGCTACGGCATGGGTTACGGCGGCGTGTGGCTGTCCAATGTCGACTTCAACAACGGCACGACGATGGAATACGACATCTACGCCGGCGTGAAGCCGACCGTGGGCCCGGTGTCGCTCGACCTCGGCGTCATCTACTACGGCTACGGCGACAAGCCGTCCGGCCCGGATGAAGCCTACTGGGAAGCCAAGGTCGCGGGCTCCGTGGCCGCGGGCAAGGGCACGATCGGCGCGGCGGTCTATTACTCGCCGGAGTTCCCGTTCAAGACCGGCGAGGCGACCTATGTCGAGGTCAACGGCTCGATGCCGCTGGACGACAAGTGGTCGGTGTCCGGGGCCGTGGGTCACCAGTCCGTGGTCGGACCGGCCGACTACACCACCTGGAACCTGGGCGTCGGCTACGCGATCAACTCCCACGTCGGCGTCGATCTGCGCTACTGGGACACCGACGAGCACGGCTTCGGCAAGATTTTCGACAGCCGCGCCGTCCTGGGGATCAAAGCCACGTTCTAAGTTCTTCACAGGACTGACGCTTTAGGATAGCCGCCTCTCTCCGCAGAGGCGGCTTTTCTTATTCCGCGAAGCAGCTTCTGATGGCGAGGCGCGCCACAACACCACCTATCGGCGCACTGACCGCGAAAATGGGACCCGCATTGGGAGCTAAACGCTTGGTTCGGAGTTTCATTGGACGGTCGCGGTCACGCGTCTATGGTGCGGCGTTGGACGACCCGAGCGGAGCGCGATTCATGGAGCAGATGGCCAACCGGGCCCAGACCATCATCGCGGACACCCTCATCGCCGCCCTGGCGTTTTTGGTGGCCTACCTGCTCTCGGCGACCCGGGCCCTGGGTCTCGACTCCCCCGGACTGACAACCCTGAACCTGGCGCAGCTGGTGGCGATCTACGCCGCGCTCGCCGCCGCCTTCTCCACGATGTTCCGGCGGGAACTGTCGCCCTGGCGCTACGTGTCGATTCCCGACGCCCTGGTGCTCGCCCGCACGGCGATTCTCACCGCCGGCGTCTTCCTGCTGACGGTCTTCGTCATCGACCGCGCCAGCGGGCTGGCCCGCTCGGTCCTGGCCATGGCCCCGGTCTTCCAGATGGTCGGCTGCATGGGCGCCCGCATCCTGCGCCGCGCCCTGCACGAGCATGCGCTGGACAGCTTCGCCCCGCTGAAGTCGGTCCAGGATCGCGCGCCCCACGCGCCGTCCCTGCTGCTGATCGGCCCCACGGCCCTGGCCGACACCTATCTGCGCGACGTGGCCCGGCGGCATGACCACGCCTGGACGCCGGTCGGCATCGTCGGCCCGGACGCGCGTGAAGTGGGCCAGCAGGTCCGCGGCGTCTGCATCATCGAAGCCATCGAAAACCTCGACGCCGCGCTCGCCGACCTGCGTCGCTGGAACCGCTACCCGCGCGCGATCCTGTTCCTGGACGAACCGGGCCGTCTGAAGGGCCTCACCGCTGATCAGCTCGGCCAGCTCAAGAACGACGGCATCCGGCTGCTGCGCCTGCCCTCCATCGTCGAACTGTCGCAGCACGACGGCATGGCCCTGCTGCCCATGCGCGAGATCAGCGTCGAGGAGCTTCTGGCGCGCGAGCCCATCGAGCTCGACCGCGCCGCGGTTCGCGCCCTGGTCCAGGGCCGCCGCGTCCTCATCACCGGCGCGGGCGGCTCCATCGGGGCCGAACTGTGCCGCCAGGTCGCCGCCTTCGAGGCCGCCCATATCACCATGTGCGACTTCTCCGAGACCTCGCTCTTCGAGATCGACCGCGAGCTGGGCGAGACCTGCCCGGGCCTGTCGCGCAAGGCGGCCCTGGTCGACGTGCGCAACGCCTCGCGGGTCGCCGCCTGCTTCCATCGCGAAAAGCCCGACCTCGTCTTCCACGCCGCGGCCCTGAAGCACGTCTCCATGGTCGAGCATCACCCCTGCGAGGGCGTGCTCACCAACGTCATCGGCACCTGGAACGTGGCCGAGGCCGCACGCGCCTGCGGCGCGGCCCAGATGGTGCTGATCTCCACCGACAAGGCCGTGGACCCGTCCAACGTCATGGGCGCCACCAAGCGCCTGGCGGAATCGGTGATCCAGGCCCAGCAGAGCAATTCGGTCACCCGGTTCTCGGCCGTGCGGTTCGGCAACGTGCTGGGCTCGGCGGGCTCGGTGGTTCCGATCTTCAAGTCGCAGATCGACCGCGGCGGTCCCGTGACCGTGACCCACGAGGACATGCAGCGGTTCTTCATGACCATCCCCGAGGCCGCGCAGCTTGTGCTGCACGCCACGGCCACCTGCGCCGAGGGCGCGGAGGCCGCCCATGCCCGCCTGTTCCTCCTGGAAATGGGCGAGCCCGTGCGGATCATGGACCTCGCGCGCCAGATGATCGCGCTGTCCGGCCGCACGCCCGGCAAGGACATCGAGATCGAGATCACCGGCCTGCGTCCCGGCGAGAAGCTCACCGAGGCCCTGCTGGACGAGACCGAGCGGTCCCTGCCCTGCGCGCCCAAGGTGATGGAGGTGGTCTCCTCTTCGGCGCTGCGCGTCACCGCCAACCACCTTCTGGACCTGGAAGGCCTGGCGGAGCGCGGCGACGTGGACGACGTCCGTCGCGCCCTGTTCGACCTGGTCGCCCAGATTCGCGGCGAGAAGCCCGGAGCCGCGCCGGCTTTGCGCGTCGTCGCCAACGGCTAGGATGAATTAGGGCCGTCCCCGGCCGTCTCGAGCCATGGCCGAAATACTCGTCACCGGATCCGCAGGTTTCATCGGCTCGCACGTCGCGCACCGGCTGCTGGATCGCGGCGATCGCGTCGTGGGCGTCGACAACATCACCCCCTATTACGACCCCACCCTGAAGCGGGCCCGCCTGGCCCGCCTGGAATCACGGGAGGGATACCGCCACCTGGCGGTCGACATCGCCGACCGCGCGGCCATGGCCGGGGTTTTCGACGAGGTGCGCCCACCAGGGGTGATCCACCTCGCCGCCCAGCCCGGCGTCCGCTACAGCCTGGAGCACCCGCACGCCTATGCGGACTCCAACCTGGTCGGCTTCCTGAACATCCTCGAGGGCTGCCGCGCGGCCAGGCCGGCGCACCTGGTCTACGCCTCGACCAGTTCGGCCTACGGCGCCAACGCCAAGCTGCCGTTCTCGCCGCACGATTCGGCCAACCACCCGATGAGCCTCTATGCGGCCACCAAGCTGGCCAACGAGGCGATGGCGCACTCCTACGCCCACCTGTTCGGCCTGCCCTGCACGGGGCTGCGGTTCTTCACGGTCTACGGCCCGTGGACCCGCCCGGACATGGCGCTCTACAAGTTCGCCGACGCCATCACCCAGGATCGCCCCATCGACGTCTACGGCGAAGGCAGGATGCAGCGCGACTTCACCTACGTGGACGATATCGCCGCGGGCGTGGTGGCCGCTCTCGACCGCCCGGCCGCCGTCAATCCCGCCTGGGACGCCCTGGCGCCGGACCCGGCCACCAGTGGCGTCGCGCCCTGGCGAATCCTCAATATCGGCGCCAGCCGGCGCGAAGAGCTGATGCGCTATATCGAGGTGCTGGGCGAAAAGCTCGGCCGCACCCCCAAGCTCAACCTCCTGCCCATGCAGCCCGGCGACGT